>NZ_JAKJSW010000149.1:0-10618 GCF_050337375.1 Vibrio makurazakiensis
GGTAACTCTTCATTCAGCTCTATTTGCTGGATGATACTGGCAACAAACTTTACGAGTTCCGTCGCGATATGGTGAAATTCGGGTTCATCTGCGGAATGTGTTTCTACAAACTCATCAATAAATTGATTTAATTCGTTTTCAGAAAGCTGCTCACAAAATAACGGGAAAGTATTTGTGACAACAGCGAACACATTGTCGCGAATAAATTCACCATAACGGCAAGCCGATAGAATCTGTTCACTACTCTTGTTACGCGAGTGGGGTGAACGAATCGCCTCAGACAATTGATGCGTTAGTCTGACCATCTCTTGAGGAGGATTAACCACAGCGAACCTCCGATCTGTTAATTACCGATGGATTCGATATTTCCTGGTATATATCACGCAGTTCTTTAGTCAGTACTTCTAATGGAGGCACGTTGTTATCGCGTTCTAGCAACAAAGGCTTAGATCCATGTACAGAAACCGTATAGCGAGCAAGATCAATCACGCTCTTTTGAACTTGCTTACCATGAGTATCAAGTAAGAACCCTGAACTTTCTTCTAAATGGCCCGCTATATGAAAGTAGCGAATCGCTTTCGTTGGAATGGTTCTAATTAATTCATAGGCATCAAACTTGTGGTTTTGACTATTCACAAACACATTATTGATATCCAGTAACAGCTCACATCCACTACGATCAGCGATTTCAGAGATAAACTCACCTTCAGGCATCTCTTGCCCATAGTCGTGGTAATAAGAAATGTTTTCTAATACCAATGGGCGTTGGATGATCTGTTGAACTCTTTCCACGCGCTCAACCAAATATGGAATATTTTGTTTGTGACGCGGAATAGGCAATAGTTCATAAAGATATCCTTGAGAATCTCGAGAAAAACTCAGATGGTCGCTATAAATATCGATCTTAAACTCATTTAAGAAATCGGCGACTTGGTGAATAAATACCTCGTTTAGAGGCTGACAATCGCCAATTGATAAGCTCAGCCCATGAGCAACTAAAGGATACTTATTGGCAATCTCCTTTAATTGTTCACGTTTCTTACCACCGATATTCATCCAGTTCTCAGGAGCAAGCTCTAAGAAGTCGACTTCGGGATGTTTTGGCTGTTCGCACAAGATATCGATATGCTCGTGACGTAACCCAATTCCCTTAGCACTGTCATTAATTCGTACCGGTTCAATATATTGAGGTTCGATAGTCGATGACTGCATTATGCGCTGCTGCTTCAATACACTAGTCATTGACGACATAGTGTTTATTGGCCGCATACGCCACCTGTTACTTTACTGTTCGCTAACTGGATTTGACGTTGAGTTGGTTCTATACCTTGCGCTGATAACCCGCACTTACCATCACGAGCTCTAACAAGTCGGCCTTGAGGGTTAGTTGTGAGTTCCTGTTTCTCAAAGCGTTTCTCAGTACCGCATTTACCTGCTGCACATTTCCCGCCATGACCCGAAGATTGTTTAGCTTCAACTGGTGCTTGTTGCGGTGCTTCTGCAAATACCATCGCTGAGTTCAGTGTAATTACCGAAGTCATAGCGATAGAAAGGGCGAGTTTACTGTTAATTTTATTGCTCATTTGCTTACTCCTGATGATAGTGCTTTCGAAGTAGCCAGCTCTTTAGCTGCACTGATTGGGTAGCTTGATAAATCACGACCAGCAATCACTTGACCGTCGAAATATTGTTTAATAACGCCAACAGATTCAGACTTATGTTTCAGCCCAACTCCCATCCAGTGGTTTAGAACCAATAGTTTTGGTTGAACTTGTTTAGCAATGTTTCCGATAACGGAAGGTTTCGCATGCATGTAAGAAGAAACGCCGTCTGCAGTTTCATGTATGGCCATTGGCATCACTAAAATATCTGCGCCTGAAGCGAAATCGATAAATGCTGGGTTACTACCATTTTGGTCAGCCGAAACAACAATCACGCCTTCATCACTTTCAATTCTGTATGCAAGGCAAGGAACATCGCCGTGAGGTATGCCTAACGCATAAACGGTTAAACCGTCTTTGTCGTAAACTTTGGTTGGGGTATCAGTCTGATAGTCGACATCTGTTAATGCGATAGGGAATAACCCATCAGTACCATCTAACAGACCTGTTAGATATGCGTAAGCACCATCTTCGGGACCGAAATTAGCATCGATATAGCCGGTCAAGCTTGGGAAAGCAGAACCCGCCATTGGGCCAGAGATATCAAGTGGGTCTTCTCGATTAAAGAAATAGCCACCTTTTAGAAGTGCTGGTAAATCACTGACATGGTCTGTATGGAAGTGGGTAACTCCAAGGAAGTCTAAGTCCTCAAGTTTTGCTCCTGCTTGTCCGAAGCGAAGGAAAACGCCACCGCCTGCGTCGATCATTATCCGTGATTTTCCTTTCCACCAGATAATCTCACCAGAAGATGCACGTAGATCATCAGAAATAGGTCCTCCTGACCCAAGAAGCTGTAACGTAAAGTCTTTCTCTACTGGCTCGAGAGTAAGCGCGTAACTATTTACAGATCCGAATGTTAGTCCAAGTGCGAGCACTAGGGCTTTTAAAGGCTTTTTCATATTAGATACCGAATTATTTTGATTTATATCTATTCCCTTTGGGTGAGCATCCAAAGGTATGAAAGAAGAGAGAGGAAGTTGATTTTCTTACCGCCTCAAAATTCATGGCGTAAAGATAATGAAAACTGAATGTTTAATAAATCAAGTAAAACCAAATGCAGTGTTAAGGAATAATGAACAAAAAGGTTCAGGTGAGTTGCTTTGATTAAACGGGCGGAAGAAGAATGAAAAAGAAGGCGCGTAAATAACGGTGCTTATGGTTGAAGTGGGACAATATATACCATACAAAAAGTAGGTACATTTTGACTAATTTATCAATTTGGATACTGAGACATATTGTCCCATAGCTTATTAATGGTGGTGGCGTTTTAATGACATGAAGAGCGGGTGTATTTAAGGTGTTGATTTAAAACGATTAAAAAGTTGGAATGGTAATTGCTATATTCAGTTCAATTCACATGAATTCGTTCTAATGGAACTGAGCAATGTTAAAACAATTATTAAAACAAACAACGTCAACCAATGGGAAAGCGAGACTATACGCTTTTGAAAACACGGTTGAACTCTCTAATTTGATCCCGCCTACCGTCAGTTACGAGAGTGGTGGTAATACTCTTATCATTGGTCCTACAGCGATTATTATTAGCGCCGCTGAGCAATTGACTGAAATGAATTCGTTGACTTTACTCTCTACCGATGGCGAGCAAAGTGATTTATCGAACTTGTATTACGCCAGTTCAATAGAGTTATCAGGGTTTCTTGGGACTTTCTCTGTGGTTATAGAGAATAAAGGCCTGATAACCAACCTTGCTAAGGTTGCATTAAATCACGATTGCTTTGATGTTGTTTTGGATCTCTCATTAAACGGTTGTATGACGGAAGAGGTTCCAGTTCCTGGTTATTACCCGGTTGGGCGTGGTTATCCAAAGCTGGCAGAAGCGTTAGAAGAAATCCCAACACTAATGGGCACATTTGATAAGCCTAAGTACTTCCGTTTAGACACCGACCTATGTGCTCATAGCTCACGTGGAGTAAAAGGCTGTGAGCGTTGTGTAGAAGCATGCCCAGCAGGTGCACTCACGAGTGAAGGCTCTGATAAAACGGGTCATAGAATCGAAATCAACCCATACCTGTGTCAAGGCGTTGGAACATGTGCGACTTCTTGTCCTACAGAAGCTATTTATTACGCATTACCTGAACCTAAAGATACTCAAAAATTCATTGAGCGCACTTTAACGAATTACGAACAAGCGGGCGGAGAAGATCCAATCGTTCTAATTTGTAGTTCTCGTCATGAAAGTTACAACGTTATGGCTCTTCAAGCTCTTCCTGACAATGTAATTCCTGTTGTGGTTGAAGAGTTACCTTCTGTTGGTATTGATTCTTGGTTTGCGGCACTTACCAATGGTGCAACGCAGGTTTTATTCGCAGCAAGTCGACATATGCCAGAAACCATTCAACGAGTTTTGAATAGTGAAGTGGGTGTCGCTCAAGATCTACTAGAGCAATTAGGTATAGAAAAAGAATGTATTGATGTTCTCTATTTAGAAGACTTAAGAGAAGGTTTACCAACACTTCAAACGAAAAGCTTTGAATTATGGATTGGTGAACTAGAAGGAAATAAGAGAGAGCGTCTATTTACTGCTTTAGATGCCTTAGTGAGTAATCGTATTCCTGTAGAAACACTTCAACCTATTTCGACTTCAGCTCCTTATGGCTCGGTTTCGTGTGAATCTACAGATTGCACCTTATGCATGGCTTGTGTGGCTGTGTGTCCTACGGCTGCAATTCATAATGATGGTACATCACCCAATATTAAATTCATCGAACAAGATTGTGTTCAATGTGGGCTTTGTGCAAAAGCATGCCCTGAAAATGCACTAACGCTTGAACCTCGAATGAATTGGGACAAATCCTCTCGAATCGAAGCTGTCACTCTTCATGAAGAAGCAGCAGCTGAGTGTCTACGCTGTAAAAAGCCATTTGCTCCTCAATCAATGATTTCCATGCTTCAAGAAAAACTAAGAAGCCATTCCCACTTTGCAGATGAAATGTCGATTAACCGAATTGCTATGTGTGAAGACTGCCGTGTTGTGGATATTTTCGAAGCAATGGCAGAGCAACCAGAACAGCAACTTAAGTATTAAGAGAAATTTTCAATGGAAATAGAACAAGAACAATCGTTGCGTACAGATATATACCTTTTGATTGCGAGTTTGGTTAGACAAGAACCTTCAGAAGAGCTTTTGACTTGGTTAAGTGAACTTGAAACATCAAGTAGCCAAGATCTGATGTCTATAGCTTGGGTCGATTTAAAACAGGCGGCACGTACTCATGCTGTTGAACAGGTTACGGAAGAATATCAGAACCTGTTTATTGGTATTGGTCGAGGAGAGGTTGTTCCATTTGCGTCTTGGCATTTAACAGGTTCTCTTATGGAGAAACCGCTCGCATTGATCCGCCAAGATCTTTCAACGCTTGGTTTTGAAAGAAGCGAAACAACCAAAGAGCCTGAAGATCATATCGCGGCACTTTGTGAAGTTATGGCGATGCTTCATGACCAACCTCAAACTGTTCAGCGAGATTTCTTTAATGCACATGTCGCGACTTGGTATGCAAAGTTAATTGAGCAAATTGAATCTGCAAAAAGTGCGCAGTTTTACCTTGCTGTTGCTCGTTTAATGAAAGCGTTTTTTGATTATGAACAAGTGAGTTTTGTTCAAGCGCCAGTGAGTACAAAACCGGTTAACAAAATTGAAGTAAAAAACATTGTCGACAGTGAAGTGAACCCATCACATTAAGAGATGCACAAGCATCCAAACTACCGTCTAGGTAAGGGAAGCAATATGAAAGATAACGAAAAAGTAAACTCAAGTCGTAGAGACCTACTTAAAGGTCTTGGGACAGCGGCTGTTGCGGGGGCAGTAGTAGCAGGAACAGCGAAAGTTTCTGCGGCAGAAATAGAAGTGCCCGTTTCAAAGGAAGATAAGAAAACTGAAGGCTATCACGAGACACAGCATATTCGTGACTACTACGACTCGCTTTAGGAGCACCCCATGAAATTAACCAAGCGCTCCGATAGCGTGACAAAACAAGAAAACCAATTTGGCATTAGCCGTCGTGCATTCATGAAAAACAGTTCATTGGCTGCTGGTGGTGTTGCAGCGACTGCTTGCATGTTTACACCGGGAATGATGAAGAAAGCCCAAGCCCAATCCGTTGACCCAACAGCCAAAACAGATATTAAACGTACTATCTGTTCTCACTGTTSCGTTGGCTGTGGCATCTATGCTGAGGTTCAAAATGGCGTTTGGACGGGTCAAGAACCTGCATTTGACCATCCATTCAATGCTGGTGGCCACTGTGCGAAAGGAGCAGCGCTACGTGAACATGGCCACGGTGAGCGTCGTCTTAAATACCCAATGAAGCTTGAAGGCGGTAAATGGAAAAAGCTTTCTTGGGATCAAGCAATTGAAGAGATTGGTAACAAAGCGCTAGAGATCCGTAAAGAATCTGGCCCTGATTCGGTTTATTGGTTAGGCAGTGCAAAGCACAATAATGAACAAGCGTATTCATTCCGAAAAATGGCTTCACTTTGGGGTACAAACAACGTTGACCATCAGGCGCGTATTTGTCACTCAACCACGGTATCCGGTGTAGCAAACACCTGGGGATACGGCGCGATGACGAACTCTTTCAATGACATGCATAACTGTAAATCTATGCTATTCATTGGCTCAAACCCAGCAGAAGCACACCCAGTGGCAATGCAGCATATCTTGATCGCGAAAGAGAAGAACAGCTGTAAGATCGTTGTTGCTGATCCTCGTCGGACTCGTACTGCAGCTAAAGCTGATCACTATGTCGGTCTTCGTCCTGGTTCTGATGTTGCATTTATTTGGGGCGTACTTTGGCATGTTTTTGAGAATAAATGGGAAGATAAAGAATTTATTCGTCAGCGTGTATTTGGTATGGACGAAATTCGCGCTGAAGTCGCAAAATGGACGCCATCAGAAGTTGAGCGTGTTACTGGTGTAACTAAAGAAGAAGTGTACCAGACGGCTAAATTGCTTTCTGAAAACCGCCCTGGTTGTATCGTTTGGTGTATGGGCGGAACTCAGCATACAACAGGTAACAATAATACGCGTGCTTACTGTGTACTAGAACTTGCACTTGGTAACATGGGTAAATCAGGTGGTGGTGCAAACATCTTCCGTGGCCACGATAACGTTCAAGGCGCGACTGATTTAGGCGTTCTTTCACATACTTTACCGGGTTACTACGGCCTGTCTGACGGCGCGTGGAAACATTGGTCAAAAGTGTGGGGCTTAGAGCACGAGTGGGTTAAAAACCGCTTTGACCAAAATAAGTACCGCGGAAAACTTCCAATGAACAACATGGGTATTCCTGTTTCTCGTTGGATTGATGGTGTACTAGAAAACAAAGACAACATCGAACAGAACGATAATATTCGTGCGATGTTCTACTGGGGTCATGCGGTTAACTCACAAACCCGTGGTGTTGAGATGAAAAAGGCCATGCAACAACTGGACATGATGGTCATTGTCGACCCATACCCAACAGTTGCAGCGGTTATGAACGACCGAACAGATGGCGTTTATCTTCTACCAGCAACCACTCAATTTGAAACGTACGGCAGTGTTACGGCTTCAAACCGTTCAATTCAGTGGCGTGACAAAGTTATTGAGCCGTTATTTGAGTCTAAACCTGACCACGAAATTATGTACCTGCTTTCGAAAAAGCTAGGCTTTTCTGAGCAATTGTTTAAGAACGTTCGAGTTGAAAATAATCAGCCTTTGATTGAAGACATCACTCGTGAGTTTAACAAAGGTATGTGGACGATTGGCTACACAGGCCAAAGCCCTGAACGTTTGAAAGACCACCAACAAAACTGGCATACATTCCACAATACGACACTGGAAGGTGAAGGTGGCCCTGCGCATGGCGAAACCTATGGTTTACCTTGGCCATGTTGGGGCACGCCAGAGATGAAACACCCGGGAACGCACATTCTTTACGATACGTCTAAGCCTGTTGCTCAAGGCGGTGGTAACTTCCGTGCTCGTTTTGGTGTTGAATTTGAAGGTAAGAACTTACTAGCGGAAGACAGCTATTCGAAAGATTGCGAATTGGAAGATGGCTACCCAGAGTTTAGTGACAAGCTATTGAAACACCTAGGTTGGTGGGATGACTTAACAGAAGCTGAAAAAGCAGCAGCTGAAGGTAAGAACTGGAAAACCGATACTTCTGGCGGCATTCAACGCGTCGCGGTTAAGCATGGCTGTATGCCTTTTGGTAACGCGAAAGCACGTGCCATTGTATGGACATTCCCAGATCGTGTGCCTCTTCACCGTGAGCCTCTATACACACCACGTCGTGATTTGGTTGCAGATTACCCAACATGGGATGACAGTGAATCAATCTATCGCTTACCAACACTTTATAAGTCAATTCAAGACCAAGATAAATCGGGTGAATACCCAATAATCCTGACGTCTGGCCGTTTAGTTGAATATGAAGGTGGTGGTGAGGAGACTCGTTCAAACCCTTGGCTTGCGGAGCTTCAACAAGAGATGTTCGTTGAAGTGAACCCGAAAGATGCTAATGACCTTGGCTTTAAAGACGGGGAAATGGTTTGGGTAGAAGGTGCCGAAAAAGGCCGCATTCACGTGAARGCTATGGTCACGCGTAGAGTGAAACCGGGACTAGCATTTATTCCTTTCCACTTCGGTGGCAAATTCCAAGGTGAAGAGTTACGCGATAAGTACCCAGAAGGGACTGAACCGTATGTCATCGGTGAATCAGCGAATATTGCAACAACCTACGGTTATGATCCTGTTACTCAAATGCAGGAAACTAAAGTCACCCTATGTAAAATCAGCAAAGCGTAAGGAGTCATAAAATGGCTAGAATGAAATTCCTATGTGACACCAAGCGTTGTATCGAATGTAACGGCTGTGTCACTGCATGTAAAAATGAAAATGATGATGCTTTAGAGTGGGGGATTCAACGTCGTCGTGTTGTGACTCTTAATGACGGTGAACCAGGTGAAAACTCCATTTCAGTTGCGTGCATGCACTGTACGGATGCGCCTTGTATGGCCGTTTGTCCAGCAGATTGCTTTGAGCAAACTGAAGATGGCATCGTATTACATAACAAAGATCTGTGTATCGGTTGTGGTTACTGCTTATTTGCGTGTCCGTTTGGCGCTCCTCAGTTCCCTAAACAGTCTGCATTTGGTGAACGTGGCAAGATGGACAAATGTACATTCTGTGCAGGCGGTCCTGAAACTGAAGCGGGTTCTAAAGAAGAACGTGAAAAGTACGGTGCGAACCGTATCGCTGAGGGCAAACTACCAATGTGTGCTTCACTTTGTTCTACAAAGGCACTGATCGCAGGGGATGCTGAGAAAGTTTCTGATATTTTCCGTCAACGTGTTGTAGAACGCGGCGCGAAAGGTGCGGGATGGACTGACGGTAACGATCTTTCTTACGATGCGACTAAGAGCTAAGCTGGGAGAGACGTATGCTTTCATTGTTTAAACGTCTCTCTATTGTCATGCTGCCTTTGATGGCAGCATTGATGATGCTTTCTCCTATGAGTCATGCATCTGAGAGTAACGTAAATACTGCTGAACGAGAAATAACTCAACTAGCAGGTGCGGATTTCTGGCGTCAAGTCAGAGAGGGTGAAGAAGGATATACCACCTCACAATTCCCAGAACATGGAATGTTAATCAGTACTCCAGGCCAAACTTGGTACATCTTAAAAGAAAAATGGATGTCTCCGGCTGGCGCTGTTGCGATCTTTGGTAGTATCGCGTTTGTGACGTTAATGTATATCGTTATCGGCCCGTTAATGTTGAGTACACCAAGAACGGGACGCAAGATAAAACGCTGGTCTCGATTAGATAGAGCCTTACACTGGAGTATGGCGTTTACATTCCTAACACTGGCATTTAGTGGCTTGATGTTGGTGTATGGTAAGCATTTCTTAAAACCATATATACCAACCGATTTATGGGGCTTTATCATTTTACTTGCTAAGCAATACCACAATTACATAGGTCCAATTTTCTATGTATTACTTATGTGTGTGCTTGTGAAGTGGTGGCGTAAATCGATCTTCAAAATGGTCGATATACAGTGGTTTATGAAACTTGGCGGAATGGTAGGTAAGCATAAAGGCTCTCACCCTTCGGCTGAGTTTTCTAACGCCGGTGAAAAAGCTTTATTCTGGCTGCTTATTGTCATGGGTAGTATCGCTGCTATTAGTGGTTTAGTTTTAGACTTTCCAATCTTTGGCCAAACCCGTCGTGACATGGAGCTTTCTAACTTAGTTCACATGGTCGCTGCATTGATCTTAATTTGCGGCTTTGTTTTCCATATCTACATTGGTTTATTTGGAATGGAAGGCGCTTTAGAAGGCATGGTAACGGGTGAAGTCGATGAAACATGGGCGAAAGAGCACCATGATCTTTGGTACAACGAAGTGATGTCTCAAGAGCAAACAAACAGTGACCAGACGACTGAGTCTGTAGGAACAAATAAGAGTGAAGGGGTGAATAAGAATGAACAAACCTCATAAGGGTATTTGGGTCGCTTACATCCTAAGTTGCTTTACACCGTTGACATGTCTTATATCTGGTGTGATAGCCATTGTCTATGCTGGCTACCGTCTAGACAAAGGTGAAGACGGAGAAATCGTTGATACTCATTATTATGGGCTTATTCGTTCGTTCTTTTTGAACTTAACGTTTTTTGTTGTGTTAATAGTCACCGTCGCAACATCTAACGGTGTACTTATTGGTGTTAACGATTACTGGTACAAGAGCCACTTTATTGATGAACTCGCGTATTACATTCCTTATGTCGGAATGTTGTTCGGAGGTGTCGCAATAGTGGTGTGGTTTATTCGGATGTACCAAGGTATGCAGCGTTTAAGTCAAAACTTACCGCAAAATCCATCTACAGGTCCAAACTTGTAATGTAATGCCCAAAGTTGATGCGTAAGAAACCTGAGCGATAGGAATATCAC
>NZ_JAKJSW010000031.1:0-36065 GCF_050337375.1 Vibrio makurazakiensis
GTATACGTACTTTCTAAAGACGAAGGCGGCCGTCACACTCCTTTCTTCAAGGGTTACCGTCCACAGTTCTACTTCCGTACAACTGACGTAACAGGCGATATCACTCTACCAGAAGGCGTAGAAATGGTAATGCCAGGTGACAACGTTCAAATGACTGTTGAGCTAATCGCTCCAATCGCAATGGACGAAGGTCTACGTTTCGCAATCCGCGAAGGTGGCCGTACAGTTGGTGCTGGTGTTGTAGCTAAAATCTTTGCATAAGATTTGACTAACCACTAGTAAAAAGGGCATCATTTGATGCCCTTTTTCTGCGCTAAAAAAAGTGTAACTTGATTTCATATCAAATTGACTATTTTTAGTTCAGAGTTCGATGCTCAGATTGTTTAAAATTTGCTCATCAAATGTGTTGTTTTGCAACGCAAAGGAATGTGCCCTGCAACAGCGGGGTTATTGTCGTCTATATTTAAGACTTATCACAGGTTGGTTTTATGAAAGCAAACGCTGAAACTCCTGATAGCTCAAGTGCAGCAGATACATTGAAGTGGGTAGTCGCTTTTGTTCTGCTAGCCGCCGCTGTTGTGGGTAATTACCTGTATGGTGAATTGTCTGTTGTAATTCGCGCTGCAGGTGTAGTTGTGCTGATTGCTGCCGCACTTGGCGTTGCAGCGACAACAACTAAAGGTAAAGCTGCGATCACGTTCGCTCAAGAGTCTCGAGTTGAAATTCGCAAAGTTGTTTGGCCTACGCGTCAAGAAACTATGCAAACTACGTTGATCGTTTTAGCTGTATGTATTGTTATGTCTCTAGTGCTTTGGGGAATTGACGGAATTATGGTTCGTCTAGTTTCTTTTGCTACTGGGGTGTGAGGGTTCTGATTCATGAGTGAAGCTCCAAAAAAACGTTGGTATGTAGTTCAAGCCTTTTCTGGCTTTGAAGGTCGTGTAGCACAATCTCTACGCGAGCATATTAAAATGCACAACATGGAAGAATTGTTTGGCGATGTTTTAGTACCTACTGAAGAAGTAGTGGAAATGCGCGCAGGCCAACGTCGTAAAAGTGAACGTAAGTTCTTCCCTGGCTACGTACTTGTGCAAATGATCATGAATGATGAATCATGGCACTTAGTTCGCAGTATTCCTCGTGTAATGGGCTTCATTGGTGGTACCTCTGATCGTCCAGCACCTATCACAGATAAAGAAGCTGACGCTATTCTTAACCGTTTAGAGAAAGCAAGCGAAGCTCCTCGTCCTAAGACGATGTTTGAAGCTGGTGAAGTGGTACGCGTGAACGATGGTCCATTTGCTGACTTTAACGGTACTGTTGAAGAAGTAGATTACGAGAAGAGCCGTATTAAGGTATCTGTATCGATCTTTGGTCGTGCAACACCTGTTGAGCTTGAATTTGGTCAGGTTGAAAAACTAGACTAAAACTCGATTATTTGAGTAAGCTGTGGATAAATATCTAGTAAGCTGTTCAAAATAAAAGAGTATAAAAAATCACCTTTTTAGGGTTGTTAAAGGCGCGAATTATGATTATAATTTCGCGCCTTTTTACAGGTCTTACTGTAAAAAGTTTTCAATGAAAATCGGGGAGCTAACTTAATATAGTTGGCGTCTGAACCCAAAATTTAGGAAATATCATGGCTAAGAAAGTTGAAGCTTATATCAAACTGCAAGTTGCAGCTGGTATGGCAAACCCAAGTCCACCGGTTGGTCCTGCTCTAGGTCAACACGGCGTGAACATCATGGAATTCTGTAAAGCGTTCAACGCAAAAACAGAATCTGTTGAGAAAGGTCTACCTACTCCAGTAGTTATTACTGTTTACAACGACCGTTCTTTCACGTTCGTAACTAAGACTCCACCTGCTGCTGTTCTTCTTAAGAAAGCCGCTGGCGTTAAGTCTGGTTCAGGTCGTCCAAACACTGAAAAAGTTGGTACTGTAACTGACGCTCAAATCCAAGAAATCGCAGAAACTAAAGCTGCTGATATGACTGGTGCTGATGTTGAAGCTATGAAGCGTTCAATCGCTGGTACTGCTCGTTCAATGGGCCTAGTGGTAGAGGGATAAGATCATGGCAAAACTTACTAAGCGTATGCGCGTAATCCGCGACAAAGTTGAAGTTACTAAAGAGTACGATATCAACGAAGCTGTTGCTCTTCTTAAAGAACTAGCTACTGCTAAATTCAATGAGTCTGTTGACGTTGCTGTTAACCTAGGCATTGATGCTCGTAAATCTGACCAAAACGTACGTGGCGCAACTGTGCTACCTCACGGTACTGGCCGTGAAATCCGCGTTGCTGTGTTCACTCAAGGTGCAAACGCAGAAGCAGCTAAAGCAGCTGGCGCAGATATCGTAGGTATGGAAGATCTTGCTGAGCAAGTTAAGAAAGGCGAAATGAACTTCGACGTAGTTGTTGCATCTCCAGATGCAATGCGTGTTGTTGGTCAGCTAGGTACTATCCTAGGTCCACGCGGCCTTATGCCAAACCCTAAAGTTGGAACTGTAACTCCTAACGTTGCTGAAGCAGTTAAAAATGCTAAAGCTGGTCAGGTTCGTTACCGTAACGACAAGAACGGCATCATCCACACTACTATCGGTAAAGCATCTTTCGAAGCTAAAGAGCTTCAAGAGAACCTAGAAGCACTTCTAGTTGCTCTTAAGAAAGCTAAGCCTTCTTCAGCGAAAGGTACTTTCCTGAAGAAAGTAAGCATCTCTACTACGATGGGTGCTGGTGTTGCTGTTGATCAAGCTAGTCTTGATACTCAAGCAAACTAATTTGCTTAGGCGCAGATTTAGTGTATACTTCTGCGCCTAATATTTGTGGTTGGGTGATTTATGAAGCAATTCAGATCATCTATCCCAAGACCGTAGGCGCTGTACTCTTCGGAGATATGGCTTAATAAAACCTACGTAGGCGATGTTGTAGTTTGAAGTGGATTTATTCATTTTTAAATAACATCGTAAACGCTCATTACATTTTGTATTGAGTGCTGTAATCACAACCAGAGGTTAATCCAAATGGCTTTAAATCTTCAAGACAAAAAAGCAATTGTTGCTGAAGTCAACGAAGCTGCCAGTGGTGCACTTTCTGCAGTTGTAGCTGATTCTCGTGGCGTTACTGTTGGCGCGATGACTTCTCTACGTAAACAAGCTCGCGAAGCGGGTGTTTACATGAGAGTTGTTCGTAACACACTAGCACGCCGTGCGGTTCAGGGTACAGACTACGAGTGTCTAAACGACACTTTCACTGGTCCAACTCTGATCGCATTCTCTAACGAGCACCCAGGTGCTGCAGCGCGTCTTTTCAAAGACTTCGCTAAAGAGAATAAAGATTTCGAGATCAAAGCTGCTGCATTTGAAGGCGCAGTTACTGATGCTGAAGTACTAGCGACACTACCAACTTACGACGAAGCTATCGCACGCCTAATGATGTGCATGAAAGAAGCTTCTGCTGGCAAGCTGGTTCGTACTATCGCTGCTGTTCGCGACCRAAAAGAAGAAGCTGCGGCATAAGCCTTGCTTTTCACTGGTYGCTATTTAAACTTATTGTTGACTTAAAAGAGAATTGTTATGTCTATTACTAACGAGCAAATCCTAGACGCAGTTGCAGAAATGTCTGTAATGCAAGTTGTTGAGCTTATCGAAGCTATGGAAGAGAAATTCGGTGTTACTGCTGCTGCTGCAGTTGTAGCTGGTGGTGCTTCTGCTGAAGCTGCTGCTGAGCAAACTGAATTCGACGTAATCCTAACTGCTGCTGGCGCTAACAAAGTACAAGTTATCAAAGCTGTACGTGGCGCAACTGGCCTAGGTCTTAAAGAAGCTAAAGGTCTTGTAGACTCAGCTCCTGCAGCGCTTAAAGAAGGCGTTGACAAAGCTGAAGCTGAAGCTCTTAAAGCACAGCTAGAAGAAGCTGGCGCTTCTGTTGAAGTTAAGTAATTATTACTTAATTTCTTAGCCGCAAGGCTAATGGCTGGTGGTTAATTAACCACCGGCCTTTTTGCGCTGTAGGGCTATGACGAATTTTCCCGCTGTTTAAACGTCATAGGCTGAGCAAAAAAAATAGTCATTTTTTCGAAATGATTGTTCACTACAGTAAACAGCTGATTGTCACCGCCCCCTCTTAAGAGTGTTTTGGGTGGTTTGGGTCACTTATCAGCGAGCTGAGGAACCCCATGGTTTACTCCTATACCGAGAAAAAGCGCATCCGTAAGGATTTTGGTACTCGTCCACAAGTTTTGGACATTCCATACCTACTATCGATCCAGCTTGATTCTTTCGATAAATTCATCGAACAGGATCCTGAAGGTCAATACGGTCTTGAAGCTGCTTTCCGTTCTGTATTTCCAATTCAGAGCTACAACGGCAATTCTGAGCTGCAATACGTTAGCTACCGTCTTGGTGAGCCAGTTTTTGACGTTAAAGAATGTCAAATCCGCGGTGTAACTTACTCAAAGCCACTACGTGTAAAACTACGCCTAGTTATCTTTGATCGAGACGCACCAGCAGGTACTGTAAAAGACATTAAAGAACAAGAAGTCTACATGGGCGAAATTCCGCTTATGACAGACAATGGTACTTTCGTAATTAATGGTACCGAGAGGGTTATCGTATCCCAGCTGCACCGAAGCCCAGGCGTGTTCTTCGACAGCGATAAGGGTAAGACCCACTCATCAGGTAAAGTTCTTTATAACGCACGTGTAATTCCTTACCGTGGCTCATGGTTAGACTTTGAGTTCGATCCTAAGGATAACTTATTCGTACGTATCGACCGTCGTCGTAAGCTACCTGCTTCAATCATCCTTCGTGCACTTGGTAAGTCTACAGAAGAGATCCTAGATCTGTTCTTCGACAAAGTGAACTTCGAAGTGAAAGACCAAACTCTTCTTATGGAGTTGGTTCCTGATCGTCTACGTGGTGAAACTGCGTCATTCGACATTGAAGCGAACGGTAAAACTTACGTTGAGACTGGTCGTCGTGTTACTGCTCGCCACATCCGTCAGCTTGAAAAAGATGGCGTCGAGCACATCGAAGTACCAGTAGAGTACATCGTTGAAAAAGTTGCTGCGAAAGATTACATCAACGAAGCAACTGGCGAGATCATCGTTGGCGCAAACCAAGAGATTACACTAGAGGCACTTGCTAACCTTTCTCAAGCAGGTCACAAATCTCTAGAAGTTCTGTTCACGAATGACCTAGACCATGGTCCATTCATGTCAGACACTCTACGTGCAGATAGCACAGTAGATCGCATCTCTGCATTGGTAGAAATCTACCGCATGATGCGTCCTGGCGAGCCACCAACGAAAGAAGCTGCAGAATCATTATTCGAAAGCCTATTCTTCTCAGAAGATCGTTACGACCTATCAACTGTAGGCCGTATGAAATTCAACAGCTCTATCGAGCGTGAAGAAGAAGAGGAGCGTGGTACTCTGGATGAGTCAGACATCATTGAAGTGATGAAGAAACTGATTGGCATCCGTAACGGTAAAGGCGAAGTGGACGATATCGACCACCTTGGCAACCGTCGTATCCGTTCTGTAGGTGAAATGGCAGAAAACCAATTCCGTGTTGGTCTAGTTCGTGTAGAACGTGCCGTTAAAGAACGTCTAAGTCTTGGTGACCTTGATGCAATCATGCCTCAAGATCTAATCAACGCTAAGCCGATCTCTGCTGCTGTTAAAGAATTCTTTGGCTCTTCACAGCTTTCACAGTTTATGGACCAAAACAACCCATTGTCAGAAGTTACGCACAAGCGTCGTATCTCTGCTTTAGGTCCTGGTGGTCTTACTCGTGAGCGCGCTGGCTTCGAAGTACGTGACGTTCACGTAACTCACTATGGTCGTCTATGTCCGATCGAAACGCCAGAAGGTCCAAACATCGGTCTAATTAACTCACTATCTGCGTTTGCACGTTGTAACGATTACGGTTTCCTAGAAACTCCGTACCGTCGCGTTGTAGATGGTGTAGTAACAGACGAAGTTGATTACCTATCTGCTATTCAGGAAGGTCAATTCGTAATCGCGCAGGCAAACACTGTTCTTACTGAAGAAGGTACGTTTGCAGAGGAGCTGATCACAGCTCGTCAAAAAGGTGAATCTGGTCTTCACCCTCGCGACCATGTTAACTACATGGACGTTGCGACTAACCAAGTAGTATCTATCGCTGCATCGCTTATCCCGTTCCTAGAACACGATGATGCGAACCGTGCATTGATGGGTGCCAACATGCAACGTCAAGCTGTACCAACGCTTAAGGCTGATAAGCCTCTAGTAGGTACTGGTATTGAGCGTAACATCGCAGTTGACTCTGGTGTTACAGCGGTTGCTAAGCGTGGTGGTCAGGTTCAGTCTGTAGACGCTTCACGTATCGTAGTTAAGGTTAATGAAGATGAGTTAGTTCCTGGCGAAGCTGGTATCGACATCTACAACCTAACTAAGTACACGCGTTCGAACCAAAACACATGTATCAACCAACGTCCTACAGTGCTACCTGGTGAACCAGTATCACGTGGTGATGTACTAGCTGACGGTCCTTCAACAGACCTTGGTGAGCTAGCACTTGGTCAGAACATGCGTATCGCATTCATGCCTTGGAACGGTTACAACTTCGAAGACTCGATCTTAGTATCTGAGCGCGTAGTTCAAGAAGACCGTTTCACGACTATCCACATTCAAGAGCTTTCTTGTGTGGCACGTGATACTAAGCTGGGTTCTGAAGAGATCACAGCTGATATTCCAAACGTAGGTGAGTCTGCTCTGTCTAAACTAGACGAGTCAGGTATCGTTTACATTGGTGCTGAAGTTAAGGGTGGCGACATCCTAGTTGGTAAAGTTACGCCTAAAGGTGAAACTCAACTGACTCCTGAAGAGAAACTACTACGTGCAATCTTCGGTGAGAAAGCATCTGATGTTAAAGATACTTCTCTACGTGTACCAAACTCTGTTTCGGGTACTATCATCGATGTACAAGTCTTCACTCGCGATGGCGTAGAGAAAGACAAACGTGCACTTGAAATCGAACAGATGCAGCTTAAAGAAGCTAAGAAAGACCTTACGGAAGAGTTCCAAATTCTTGAAGGTGGTCTTCTTAACCGTGTTAAAGCTGTACTTCTGTCTGGTGGTTACTCTGAAGCTAAGCTTGATGCTATCGGTCGTAAGCAATGGCTAGAGCAAGCTCTAGAAGACGATGCGCTACAAACACAGCTTGAGCAACTTGCTGAGCAGTGGGATGAGCTAAAAGCAGACTTCGATAAGAAGTTTGAAACTAAGCGTCGTAAAATCACTCAAGGTGATGATCTAGCGCCTGGCGTTCTTAAGATTGTGAAAGTTTACCTAGCGGTTAAACGTCGCATCCAGCCTGGTGATAAGATGGCCGGTCGTCACGGTAACAAAGGTGTAATCTCTAAGATTAACCCTGTTGAAGACATGCCATACGATGAGAAAGGTCAGCCTGTAGACATCGTACTTAACCCGCTGGGTGTACCATCGCGTATGAACATCGGTCAGATCCTAGAAGTTCACTTAGGTTTGGCTGCGAAAGGTATCGGTGACAAGATCAACCAAATGGTTAAGGAACAACAAGAACTGCATAAGTTCCGTGAGTTCCTACAGAAGGTTTATGATCTTGGTGATACTCGTCAGAAAGTTGATATTGCTGAACTGTCTGATGATCAAGTTCGTACACTGATTAAGAACCTACGTGGCGGTCTACCGATTGCTACTCCTGTGTTCGATGGTGCTTCTGAGTCTCTAATCAAAGATCTATTAAAACTGGGTGATCTGCCAGAATCTGGTCAGCTTAAACTGTTTGATGGTCGTACTGGTGATGAGTTTGAGCGTCCTGTAACTGTTGGTTACATGTACATGCTGAAACTGAACCACTTGGTTGATGACAAGATGCATGCTCGTTCAACTGGTTCTTACAGCCTAGTAACTCAGCAACCACTTGGTGGTAAAGCTCAGTTCGGTGGTCAGCGTTTCGGTGAGATGGAAGTATGGGCACTAGAAGCATACGGTGCTGCATATACTCTACAAGAAATGCTAACAGTTAAGTCGGATGACGTTAACGGTCGTACTAAGATGTACAAAAACATCGTAGATGGCAACCATAGCATGGAACCTGGCATGCCAGAGTCGTTCAACGTACTGTTGAAAGAGATTCGCTCGCTAGGTATCAACATCGAGCTAGAAGACGAAGAGTAATCCCTCTTTTTTAAAAGAAGATTGGATTACTTGGTAAAGGGGGTTCACTTTAGTCGGTGAACTCCTTTAACTCCTTACAGGAGCTGAATGTGAAAGACTTATTAAACTTTCTAAAAGCACAGCATAAGACCGAAGAATTTGATGCAATCAAAATCGGTCTATCTTCACCAGACATGATCCGTTCATGGTCTTTTGGTGAAGTTAAGAAACCTGAAACGATCAACTATCGTACGTTCAAACCTGAACGCGATGGTCTGTTCTGTGCGCGTATTTTTGGTCCAGTTAAAGACTACGAATGTCTTTGTGGTAAATACAAGCGTCTGAAACACCGCGGTGTTATCTGTGAGAAGTGTGGCGTTGAAGTTACACAAACTAAAGTTCGTCGTGACCGTATGGGCCACATCGAGCTAGCTTCACCAGTTGCTCACATCTGGTTCCTTAAATCACTACCGTCTCGTATCGGTTTGCTGATGGATATCCCTCTACGTGATATCGAGCGTGTTCTTTACTTCGAAATGTACGTAGTAACTGAACCAGGCATGACTGATCTAGAAAAATCTCAGATGCTTACTGAAGAAGAGTATCTGGATCGCCTAGAAGAGTGGGGTGACGAATTCACTGCTAAGATGGGTGCTGAAGCGATCAAAGATCTGCTTTCTACAATGGACCTTCATCAAGAAGTGGAAGAGATGCGCGAAGAGTTGGAAACAACTAACTCTGAAACTAAGCGTAAGAAAGTTACTAAGCGCCTAAAACTAGTTGAAGCGTTCATTGCATCGGGTAACGATCCGCAGTGGATGATTCTGACAGTTCTACCGGTACTTCCGCCAGATCTACGTCCTCTAGTACCTCTAGATGGCGGTCGTTTTGCGACTTCAGATCTGAACGACCTTTACCGTCGCGTGATCAACCGTAACAACCGTTTGAAGCGTCTTCTAGAGCTAGCGGCTCCAGACATCATCGTACGTAACGAAAAGCGTATGCTGCAAGAGTCTGTTGATGCCCTTCTAGATAACGGTCGTCGTGGTCGTGCAATCACAGGTTCGAACAAGCGTCCTCTGAAATCTCTTGCTGATATGATCAAGGGTAAACAAGGTCGTTTCCGTCAAAACCTTCTAGGTAAGCGTGTAGACTACTCTGGCCGTTCTGTAATCACAGTAGGTCCATACCTTCGTCTACACCAGTGTGGTCTTCCTAAGAAGATGGCACTAGAGCTATTTAAACCATTCATCTACAGCAAGTTAGAAACTCGTGGCATGGCTACGACAATCAAAGCTGCTAAGAAGATGGTTGAGCGCGAAGAAGCTATCGTTTGGGATATCCTAGATGAAGTTATCCGCGAACACCCAGTACTGCTTAACCGTGCACCAACACTTCACCGTCTTGGTATCCAAGCGTTTGAACCAGTACTAATCGAAGGTAAAGCGATTCAGCTTCACCCACTAGTGTGTGCGGCATACAACGCCGACTTCGATGGTGACCAAATGGCTGTACACGTGCCTCTAACTTTAGAAGCACAGCTAGAAGCTCGTACCCTAATGATGTCGACGAATAACATTCTGTCGCCAGCATCAGGTGATCCGATCATCGTACCTTCTCAGGACGTTGTATTGGGTCTTTACTACATGACACGTGACAAGATCAACGTGAAAGGTGAAGGTATGTACCTTGCTGGCCCTGCTGAGGCTGAGAAGGCATACCGTACTAAGACTGCTGAGCTACACGCTCGCGTTAAAGTACGTATCACTGAAACTGTAGTAGACGAAGACGGCAATAGCACAACAAACACTGGTTTGGTTGATACGACTGTTGGTCGTGCAATGCTATGGCAAATCGTACCGAAAGGTCTACCGTTCAGCATCGTTAACCAAAAGCTAGGTAAGAAGCAAATTTCTACTCTGCTTAACGAAGCGTACCGTAAGCTTGGTCTTAAAGACACGGTAATCTTTGCTGACCAAATTATGTACGCTGGTTTCGCTTACGCTGCACTTTCTGGTGTTTCTGTAGGTATCAACGACATGGTTGTACCTCAAGCGAAGTACGACGAAATCGAATCTGCTGAAGAAGAAGTTCGTGAAATCCAAGAGCAATTCCAATCTGGTCTTGTTACTGCGGGTGAGCGTTACAACAAAGTTATCGATATCTGGGCATCTACGAATGACCGCGTTGCGAAAGCGATGATGGATAACCTATCTTCTGAAACTGTTATTAACCGTGATGGTGAAGAAGAGCAGCAAGAATCGTTCAACAGTATCTACATGATGGCCGACTCGGGCGCACGTGGTTCTGCTGCACAGATTCGTCAGCTAGCAGGTATGCGTGGTCTGATGGCGCGTCCAGATGGTTCAATCATCGAAACGCCGATCACTGCGAACTTTAAAGAAGGTCTAAACGTCCTTCAGTACTTTATCTCAACGCACGGTGCTCGTAAGGGTCTTGCGGATACAGCACTGAAAACAGCTAACTCGGGTTACCTAACTCGTCGTCTAGTTGACGTTGCACAAGATGTTGTAGTTCACGAACATGACTGTGGCACGCATGAAGGTATCGACATGATGCCTCACATCGAAGGTGGTGATGTTAAAGTTGCACTTTCTGAGCTTGCTCTTGGTCGTGTAGTAGCAGAAGACGTTCTTAAGCCTGGTACTGAAGATGTACTGATCCCACGTAATACTCTGATTGATGAGAAGTGGTGTCAGATCATGGAAGACAACTCTGTAGATAGCATGAAAGTGCGCTCAGTTGTTACCTGTGATGCAGACTTCGGTTGTTGTGCACAGTGTTACGGTCGTGACCTAGCACGTGGTCACCTAGTGAACCAAGGTGAAGCAGTTGGTGTTATCGCTGCACAATCTATCGGTGAACCGGGTACACAGCTAACGATGCGTACGTTCCACATCGGTGGTGCAGCATCTACTGCAGCAGCAGAGAACAGCATCCAAGCTAAGACAACTGGTACTGTGAAACTTCACAATGCTAAGTTCGTAGTAAACAACGATAAGAAACTGGTTATCACTTCTCGTGCATCTGAGATGACGATTGTTGATGAGTTCGGCCGTACTAAAGAGAAGCACAAACTTCCTTACGGTTCGATGCTAACCAAAGGCGACAACGCAGCAGTAACTGCTGGCGAAGTTGTAGCTAACTGGGAAGCGCATACCATGCCTATCATCACTGAGGTGGCAGGTCGTATCCAATTCGTTGACATGATCGATGGTATTACAGTTTCTCGTCAGACAGATGACCTAACAGGTCTATCTTCTTCTGAAGTAACTGATGCAGCAGCTCGTCCAGCAGCAGGTAAAGATATGCGTCCAGCTATCAAACTTGTTGATGCAGCAGGCAACGATGTAATGATCCCTGGTACTGATATGCCAGCTCACTACTTCCTACCTGGTAAAGCTATTGTAAACATCGAAGATGGCGCTGAAGTTGGCATTGGTGACACACTATCTCGTATCCCTCAAAAATCGAGCGGAAACAAAGATATCACCGGTGGTCTACCACGCGTAGCTGACCTATTCGAAGCTCGTAAGCCTAAAGAGCCTGCGATCCTTGCTGAGCACACAGGTACTGTGTCTTTCGGTAAAGAAACGAAAGGTAAGCGTCGTCTAGTAATCACTCGTGAAGGCGGTGATAACTACGAAGAGATGATTCCTAAGCATCGTCAATTGAACGTGTTTGAAGGTGAGAAGATTGAACGTGGTGATGTAATCGCCGACGGTCCTGAAACTCCACACGATATCCTGCGTCTACGTGGTATCCACGCTGTGACTCAGTACATCGCGAACGAAGTTCAAGAAGTATACCGCTTACAAGGCGTTAAGATTAACGATAAGCACATTGAGACTATCGTTCGTCAAATGCTACGTAAGTGTACGATCACGCATTCAGGTGATTCTCAGTTCCTACCTGGTGAGCAAGTTGAATACCACAACGTTAAGATTGCTAACCGTGCTCTAGAGGCAGAAGGTAAAGAACTAGTTCGCTTCGAACGTGACCTACTAGGTATCACTAAAGCATCTCTAGCAACTGAGTCATTTATCTCAGCTGCATCGTTCCAAGAAACGACTCGCGTACTAACAGAAGCTGCGGTTTCTGGTAAGCGTGATGACCTTCGCGGTCTGAAAGAGAACGTTATTGTTGGTCGTCTGATCCCAGCTGGTACTGGTTTCGCATACCACCAAGACCGTCAAAAGCAACGTGAAGAGCAAGAAGGCCCGTCAGCTGAACAAGCGACAGATAACCTTGCAGCACTTCTAAATGCTGGCTTCTCTTCTGACGAGTAATCGTTAAGTCGATTGTTCATTAGAACTAAAAAAAGGCACCTTCGGGTGCCTTTTTTGTATTTATTGTTTGAGAAAGTGTCTGTAGACATATTGTATTCATTAAGTTCGAAAGTGATGAACGGTGAGTTTATACAATGAGGTTTTAATTGATGCTGAATAGGCTAAGGGTCTAATCTTAAAATTCATGTGAGAGCTGAAGGACTACGAAAGGCTAAATGACGGTAGGGGTTGTACTAGGGTGGAATTCAGGAAAAACGAAAAGCTTGCACGATGGCAAGCTTAGGAAATAGCTCAGCCAATTAAGCTCCTGGCGGAACCGCTAGACTATCGGCAATCTGTTGTATTAGTTGGTCTTCAACCTCAAACCTCGCCTCAATAATCTCACCAATCAGTGATAAATCACTATCAAATGATTCGAGTTCATCATTGTCTGCGATAGCTGCGTAGCTATCTGTAAAGTTCAGTAGCGGCTCTGTAGTGAGAACTATATGCCCGTATGTCTGATTGATTTCTTCAGTGACTTTAAAACCAGTTGATTGCCACTTATCCATAACCATGTCATAAATTTTGAAGTGACCTTCAGAGATATAATCGACTAGATGTTGGCAGAAGCCTTGAAGCTCTGCAGGAGAAGGAAGTTCAGTGACGGTTGCTGTCTTTGTCGAGCAAGGTTGAAGTGCCGCAAGCTTACAATATTCGACAATCAAGGATTGGCGAGTTTCTAGCCAGTGATCGATGACTTCATTAGAGCCACCCCATTGTTCTTGTGTCTGTTTGAATTTATTTAGCATGACCATGTCCTCATGATCTGATCACAGTCTTGTGATCAAAGTAAATTGCCGAAGTAAGGGCCTGTTTTATATTATTGTTAATACTAAAGTAAATGGCCAAATAATTCTTTGCAACAACTCTAGTATGAAATTAGATTGCCAGTAAAATGAACGAACTGCAAGCAGCGAGAGGCAAGGATGTTARAAAAAAGTGACAAAAAGTTTGTAAGGCCTGCGTATTGGTGTGTTGTTTCGGGTAGCGATATTTGGACAATAAATGATGCTTTGCCTTTTGGACTGGCTAGTGATTTTAATCTCCCTATTGATCATGCGATCTTAGTGGGTACCTATTTAGATCACCCTGTGTATTGGGTCAATGAGTCGGAGTTAGAGTCGTCCGTTGAACTCTCGTCATTGCGGAATTTATTGCATTGGAATGAAGCTCAATTCTTGCTTGCCAGTAAAGCTATTCAGTATGGTCATATGAGCCAGACTATGCGCTTTTGCCCGCAGTGTGGCGGCCGTAATTTTCTGAATCATAATCAAATTGCCATGCAGTGTGGTGATTGCCGAACACTACATTACCCTCGAATTTTTCCTTGTATTATCGTAGCCGTTCGTAAAGGTTCCCAAATACTACTAGCTCAACACCCTCGGCATAAGACGGGGATGTACACTGTGATTGCTGGCTTTCTAGAAGTCGGTGAAACGTTAGAGCAATGCGTAGCAAGAGAAGTGAAAGAAGAGACAGGGATTGATGTAAAAACAATAGAGTACTTTGGCAGCCAGCCTTGGGCATTCCCTTCCAGTATGATGATGGGTTTTTTAGCTGAGTATGCTGGTGGAATTGTAAAGCCAGATTACAGTGAATTAGCTGATGCTAAATGGTTTGAAGTTGACGAACTACCTGATATTGCTCCTAAAGGAACCATCGCAAGAGCGTTGATTGAACAGGTTGTGTTTCAAGCGAAAAACGCAAAAGCTTCTGAAAAATAAGCAAAAAAAACCCTCCACAAGTGGAGGGGGTAAGTAAGATGTCGTTATGAGATGCTGAGCACTAAGTACTCAGTTTATAATTGTTATTTTCGCTAGCGAACAAATTTTTAACATGCCCCCCTATTGGGTGCAAATTAAGCATTGATTTAAAACTTAATAACTTGATCTAGGTTGCAAAGCACACAGCTTTTAGACCTCAATCAGTGTTAGAATACACAACTTCAAAATAGACAAGATTGAATTGGAATTTAACGGAATGACCGAATTAAAGAATGATCGCTATTTACGCGCACTGTTAAAGCAACCTGTAGACCACACTCCAGTCTGGATGATGCGTCAAGCTGGTCGCTACCTTCCAGAATACAAAGCTACTCGTGCAGAAGCGGGTGATTTCATGTCTTTGTGTAAGAATGCGGAATTAGCGTCTGAAGTAACGCTTCAACCTTTACGTCGTTTCCCTCTTGATGCGGCAATCTTGTTCTCAGACATTTTGACTATCCCTGATGCCATGGGGCTTGGTCTGTACTTTGAGACTGGTGAAGGCCCGAAATTTGAGCGCCCTATTACATGTAAAGCGGACGTAGAGAAAATCGGTTTACCAGATCCTGAAGGTGAGTTGCAATACGTAATGAATGCAGTTCGTCAGATCCGTAAAGATCTAAAAGGTGAAGTACCACTGATTGGTTTCTCTGGTAGCCCATGGACTCTTGCTACATACATGGTTGAAGGTGGAAGCTCTAAAGCGTTCACTAAGATTAAGAAAATGATGTACGCAGAACCACAAACACTGCATCTGCTTCTAGATAAGCTAGCTGACAGTGTTATCGAATACCTAAACGCGCAAATTAAAGCGGGTGCTCAATCGGTAATGGTATTTGATACATGGGGTGGTGTACTTACTCCTCGTGATTACAACCTATTCTCACTGCAATACATGCATAAAATTGTTGATGGCCTAATTCGTGAAAACGAAGGTCGCCGCGTTCCTGTTACTCTGTTTACTAAGAACGGTGGCATGTGGCTTGAGTCTATCGCAGCAACAGGTTGTGATGCCGTAGGCCTAGACTGGACAATCAACATTGCTGATGCGAAAGCACGAATCGGCGATAAGGTTGCTCTACAAGGTAATATGGATCCATCAATCCTTTACGCTCAACCAGAACGTATCCGTGAAGAAGTTGCTTCAATCCTTGAAGGATTCGGTGATGCGGGTACTGGCCACGTATTTAACCTTGGTCACGGCATCCACCTAGATGTGCCGCCTGAGAATGCAGGTGAGTTCGTGAAAGCTGTTCATGAGCTATCTAAGCCATACCATAAGTAATTTGGTCTGATTAAATGAAAGCGCCGTAGGTTACCCCTACGGCGCTTTTTTATTGAATAAAATCTGACGGCTATCGTTGCGTAACTGCTTGCGCTGGGCTCTGTAGTTCAGCTTATTACGCTTTAGGAACATCGTAGGCCAAATGCTCTGAAACCTGTTTTCGGATATATGGAAGAACCTCTCTTTCAAACCAAGCATTCTTCTTTAACCATATATTATTACGAGGAGAGGGATGAGGAAGAGGCAAAAAATCGGGTGCCCAAGTTTGCCATTGACGTATAGTCTCGGTGAGCGTAGTGGTCGTTTTATCTTCGAGGTAGTAATTTTGAGCATATTGACCGATCAGTAACGTCATTTTTATGTTTGGCAGACTTTTCAGCACTTGTTTATGCCAAAGAGGGGCGCATTCTTTACGTGGTGGTAAATCTCCACTCTTTCCTTTTCCTGGATAACATAAACCCATTGGGACTATTGCGACTTTCTGTTCATTGTAAAAAGTATTCTCATCAATCCCTAGCCATTCCCTTAGACGAACTCCACTGGCATCGTTCCAAGGGACTGACGACTCGTGTACTTTAAGGCCTGGAGCTTGCCCTATGATGAGTAAGGTTGCGTCAGGATGAGCTTGAATGACAGGGTTCGCCCCGTGTGACAGTTCTGCCTCACACACTCTACAGTTACGAATATCAGCCAGTAGCGAGGAGAACATCAGTAACCCTTGTCAAAATCGATAATGTGATTGAGCTTGAACCCATCTCGCCACAGCTGGTAATTTTCAGAGAATATATTAACGACCTGTCTTGGTTCACTCAGTGCTGCGATATGTGGTGTTACCGTTATTTGAGGTAGTTTCCAAAAGGGGTGAGCGTTCGTTAGGGGCTCTTGCGTAAACACGTCTAGGAAAGCATGTTGAACCCATTGGTTCTTCAGAGCGAGTAAGAGTGATTTATCATCTAACGTTTCACCGCGTCCTACATTAAACAGCAATACTTGGTTGCAGTAACTCAGTGTTTCTTCGTTGAGTAGACCGATAGTATCTTCCGTTGCAGGTAAAGTATTCACTATAATATCCGCTTGCTTAAATGCTGCTTCAATTTCATTAATATGAAAAGTGTCTTTAAAGCTCAAACTCTTAGAGGGGATCCCTGTTCGGTTGATACCGATAGTGTGAATACCAAGTGCGGAAGCCGCTTGAGCAAGATGGCTGCCAATAGAGCCTGTCCCTAGAACTACCATGACTTTGCCCTTCAGTGAACTGTATAGGTGAGGCTGCCAAATTTGTTGTGTTTGCTGCTGGTGGTAAGTTTGAAAGTGACGGTAATGACTGATTGAATAGCCCAAAACATATTCAGCAATAGCCGGGCCAAAAATGCCTTTAATGTTGGTTAACGTATAGTCTTGGCGAAGCTTATTGTTGACGAGTGTGTTGACTCCCGCGTAGGTGGATTGCAACCATTCTAGCGAAATAAAGTGATCTAATTGGTCTACAATCAATGGGGGAGAAGCTAAGACAATAGAGGCTTGATCCGGTTTATCACAGATTTCGAGATCAGGTAATGACTGATTTAGGATAAGCTGTTTGTAGGTGTCGTTGTGCTCTGTGAGAATATAGAGCTTATTCGTGAAATTGTTCATAGGCTTACCTTTTCCCTCTAGTGTTTATCAAGTACACTTCCGCTGTCTTTTTCTGCAATTATTGAGTGACTATGCTACAGAATCCACTTCAGGTTCGTCTTGAAAAGTTAGAACCTTGGCAACAAATTACCTTCATGACGTGTCTGTGTGAGCGTATGTACCCTAACTATGCCATGTTTTGTGAGAATACAGAATTTGCTGAAGCACGCATTTACCGTGATGTGCTTGATAGTGTATGGGAAACTCTGACAGTGAAAACGGCTAAAGTAAATTTCGAACGCCAGTTAGAGAAACTTGAAGAGTTATTCCCAAGTGCAGATGATTTCGATTTCTATGGTGTTTATCCGGCAATGGATGCATGCCAAGGCCTGTCAACGCTGCTACATGGTTTACTTGACCGTGAGCACTTGTTTGAATCAATGCTAAAGCTTAGTCAGCAGTCGGTACAAACTGTAGCAGATCTAGAGCAGGCACAAGGTAGTGAAGTAATCACTAACGACAACCAAAAAGAAAATGAAGCAGTGTGCGAAGAGTGGGATGTGCAATGGGCCATTTTCCGACCTTTGCGTGAAGCGACTGAGCGTGATATTGAATTGATTAAAGATCTGCGTCATGAATTACGTGAAGACGCAATCAGTAATATTGGCGTGACGTTCGAATACTAATTAATTCGAAAACGAATAAAAAGAAAGGCTCCGAAAGGAGCCTTTATTCATTTAAGATTCTTTTTTATCGAGAGCTTCTTGAGTGACGTCTTCTTCCTCGTCATCACGGCTTTCAATCACACCATGTGTCTCTTTCCAGCTTTCCCAGCGTTGGAAAGCCAATTCCTGCATATCTGTGTTCTTGTCTGCTTCATCAACGATCTCTTCCCCTACTAAATGCTCAAAGATATCTTCAAGCGTTAATAGCCCCTGAATAGTTCCGTATTCATCAACCACAAGCGCTAGTTGCAGCCTGTTCGACATCATTTGGTCAAATGCTTTCGCTAAGCCCATGTTGTTCAGTAATACGTGAATAGGGCGCATTACTTCACCTAGTGCTTTTTCACCACAACCCGCTTGCTGTAATCGGAACAGTTCTAGGCGGTGAGCGAAGCCAATGATGTTGTCCGTCTGTTCGCTATAAACCAGAGGACGTGAAAATGGCGTGTCTTTATGCTCTTCAAGAAAAGCGTTGATCGTCATTTCAGCGTTAACACGAAATACGACTGGGCGAGGTGTCATGACTTGAGTCACCGGTACATCTTGAATACCTAACAGGTTGCTTAGGATTTTCGATTCACCTTCTGCAAACTCACCACTCTCTTTTGCCAAAATCGCCATTGCAGATAGCTCATCACGCATTTTTGGTGCTTGGTGACCACGAGCTAGACGCTTGGTGATTTGCTCTGAGAACCACACAAATGGAGTAAGGAAGAATACCATCCAGCGAAGTACATTCGCAGATGTTGGAGCAAGTTGACGCCAGTAAGTTGCACCAATGGTTTTTGGCACAATTTCAGATAAAACCAAAATACCCAGAGTTAAAACTGCAGAGAATACACCCAACCATTGGCTGCCAAAAACTACAGCGGCTTGTGCGCCAGCTGTCGCAGCACCGATAGTATGTGCAATGGTATTGAGCGTTAAAATCGACGCAAGTGGACGGTCGATGTCTGTTTTCAGTTTGTCTAGTGACTCTGCTGCAGGGTGCCCATCTTGTTTTAGTTGAGCAATGTAGCTCGGACTAATACTCAAAAGTACAGCTTCCAACACAGAACAAATGAAAGAAACTCCAATAGCAATGGAGACGTAAATAGTTAGCAGCAGCATGTTTGCCCTTAAATTAAATTGTACGCTTTGTCAGCGATTCAAGGTGGATTATAGAGAATAAGTAGTGGCTAGGTCATCATTAATTTCACTCTCAGCCCCTTTTAAACAAGGGCTTACTCAATAAAATCAGTAACAAATTGTGAGTTATTACTCATATTATGGCTAAAACTACGGCATTAGAGCTAAAGATCGACGACAAACCTTTGCCAGATAGGGCATTTATGTTTTAGAGTGAATCCGAATTCAAAATTACAAAGAAGGGAAACCTAATGAACAAGACTCAATTAATCGACTTTATTGCTGAAAAAGCGGACCTTTCTAAAGCTCAAGCTAAATCAGCACTAGAAGCGACTCTTGGTGGCGTAACGGATGCACTTAAAGATGGCGACCAAGTTCAACTAATTGGTTTTGGTACTTTCAAAGTAAACCACCGTGCAGCTCGTACTGGCCGTAATCCAAAAACTGGTGATGAGATCCAAATTGCAGCAGCAAATGTTCCTGCATTTGTAGCAGGTAAAGCACTGAAAGATTCAGTAAAATAATCTAAACTGTACCGAGGTAGTCTCATCTCACCTCGGTACAGGTTTTTATGAATAAAGCATTCTTCATTGTTCCACTATTATCTTCTGTCATTCTTGGGTGTTCGTCTTCTTCACCAGGCCCTAATTTAGACCAATTTTCAAATTTCTCTGGCGGTCAAGTCATGGGAGATGCAACCAGTTTTTACTGGGTGACCAACAAGCTAACCCAACCTCATACAGCATCAGACTACGTCACCGTTGGTGATTACGGCTGGTACAAAAGTAACTACCGCTGGCAAGACCAAAACCTACGCGAGTTTATTCGTCAGGGTGAGCAGCGTAATTCTGTGAATGAGCTTGTGCCTTACCGCGTCCATATTCGTTTCTCTAAAGATAATGAAGCTATTTATCAGCAATACCGTATCGATACTCGTGTTCTGCCAGTACAAGCTGAGCAGCTACAGCGTTATCAGAAAGAAGCGGAGTCAGTGCTGAAAGCGACTTATGAACAAGACAATGATGGTTTAGAGCTTATCCAAGGTTATTGGGATGGCCGAGTTTTTGAAACTTGTGACGGAAAAGAGTTTTCAAATCTGGAATTTAATCAAACTCTACCAAGCTTTGTGATCAGCCGGTTGGCTAGTGTTRACAGCTATGCTGCATTCTTAGGGCGTCAAACATTAGGTAAAGTATCAGTTGAAGAGTTACTGATGTTAGCTGAAGATAGCCAAGATTGTATTGATAGGCCGGAATTAGCAACAGAGTAATTTCCAACAAACTTGAAGTGGTTTATGAATGAAATCACTGTGATTAAAATATCAGAATGAAAAAAGGCGCTATCAAAGCGCCTTTTTGTATTTTAGAGAGTTAGTCTCTTACTTCTCTTGTTCGCGTGCAATCGCACGGTAACCGATGTCATTACGATGGAACATACCATTCCAGCTAACTTGCTTCGTTAGTGCGTAGGCACGCTCCTGAGCCTCAGAAACCGTATTACCTAGTGCCGTAGCACAAAGTACACGACCACCGTTTGTCACAACGTCGCCAGCTTCGTTATTTGTAGTACCAGCGTGGAAAACCTTTTGGCCTTCAACTTCGCTTGTTGGTAGTGAAATAACGTCGCCTTTCGCGTAGTCAGCAGGGTAACCGCCAGCTGCAAGAACAACACCGATAGAAGCACGAGGGTCCCACTTAGATTCCGCTTCGTCTAGCTTCTCATCGATAGCCATTAAGCAAAGCTCAACAAGGTCAGACTCCATACGCATCATGATAGGCTGCGTTTCTGGGTCGCCAAAGCGGCAGTTATATTCGATAACTTTAGGTGTGCCATCAGCGTCGATCATTAGGCCAGCGTAAAGGAAACCAGTATAAGGAGCGCCTTCTGCGTCCATACCACGTACCGTTGGGTAGATAACTTCCTCAAGGATACGGTTGTGGATTTCTGGAGTCACAACTGGCGCTGGTGAGTAAGCTCCCATACCGCCCGTGTTAGGGCCTGTGTCTTTGTCGCCAACACGTTTGTGGTCTTGGCTGGTGGCCATAGGAAGTACGCTAGAGCCATCAACCATAACGATGAAACTTGCTTCTTCACCTTCAAGGAATTCTTCGATAACCACGCGGCTACCAGCTTCACCAAATGCGTTGCCTGCTAGCATGTCTTTGATAGCGTCTTCTGCTTCTTCAAGCGTCATTGCAACAATTACACCTTTACCTGCAGCAAGACCATCAGCTTTCACTACGATTGGAGCACCTTGCTCACGAACGTAAGCGATAGCAGGCTCGATCTCTGTGAAGTTTGCGTAGTAACCTGTTGGGATATCATGGCGAGCTAGGAAGTCTTTAGTGAAAGCTTTAGAACCTTCAAGCTGAGCTGCTGCTTGAGTCGGGCCAAAGATAGGTAAACCTACTTCGCGGAATGCATCAACCACACCGATAACTAATGGTGCTTCAGGGCCCACTATGGTTAGCTCGATTTTTTTCTCTTGAGCAAACGCCACTAAACCAGCGATGTCTTCAACACCGATGTTTACGTTCTCTAGTTTTGGCTCAAGTGCAGTACCAGCGTTACCTGGCGCGATGAATACTGTTTCAACGTTTGGGTTTTGTGCCGCTTTCCAACCCAAAGCATGTTCTCTACCGCCAGCGCCGATAATTAATACATTCATTTTATTTTACCTTTGATAGCTTCATCAGATTACCGATTTCGACGTCAAACATGCTCACTTATAGTCATAAGCTCCGCGTGTTCTCCTTGAACTAGGCAATCTGATTTTGCTCTAAAAATTAAAATTTCTATTAACGTTGATGAGTAAAACGCCAACATTAATGAACGGTTAAACGAATAAAAAAGGCTCTAGGAAAACCTAGAGCCTTTTTTTGATTAGTGGCGGAAGTGACGCATGCCTGTAAAGATCATCGCCATGCCGTGCTCGTCTGCTGCTGCGATAACTTCGTCATCACGCATAGAGCCGCCCGGTTGGATAACACATTTGATGCCAGCTTCTGCTGCCGCGTCGATACCGTCACGGAATGGGAAGAATGCATCAGATGCCATTACACAGCCTTCAACTTGTAGACCTTCGTCTGCAGCTTTGATGCCTGCGATTTTCGCAGAGTAAACGCGGCTCATTTGGCCTGCACCAACGCCAACAGTCATATCGCCTTTTGAGTAAACGATAGCGTTAGATTTAACGTACTTAGCTACTTTCCAGCAGAACAGTGCGTCTTTTAGCTCTTCAGCTGTAGGTTGGCGCTTAGAAACCACTTTAAGGTCGTCTTCTGAAACCATACCTTGGTCACGGTCTTGAACCAGTAGGCCGCCGTTAACGCGTTTCACGTCAAAGCCAGTTGTCTTAGTTGTCCACTCACCACACTCAAGTAGGCGAAGGTTTTTCTTAGCTGCTACGATTTCTACTGCTTCAGCAGAAACAGAAGGTGCGATGATAACTTCAACGAATTGACGTTCAGTGATAGCTGTTGCTGTAGCTGCGTCTAGTTCACGGTTGAATGCGATGATACCGCCAAATGCAGACGTTGGGTCTGTTTTGAATGCACGGTCGTAAGCTTCTAAGATGTCTTCACCTAGTGCTACACCACATGGGTTAGCGTGCTTAACGATCACACATGCTGGCTCGTCGAACTCTTTCACACACTCAAGTGCTGCGTCAGTGTCAGCGATGTTGTTGTAAGAAAGCGCTTTACCTTGGATTTGGCGAGCAGTAGAAACTGATGCTTCTTCAGGGTTTGCTTCAACGTAGAATGCCGCTGCTTGGTGGCTGTTCTCACCGTAGCGCATGTCTTGTTTTTTCTCGAACTGTTGGTTGAACGTGCGAGGGAATTTAGACTCTTCATCACCTTCTTTGTTCTCACCGTAAGATGGAACCATAGTGCCGAAGTAGTTAGCGATCATACCGTCGTAAGAAGCCGTGTGTTCGAATGCTGCGATAGCTAGGTCGAAGCGAGTCTCTAGTGTTAGAGATTTCTCGTTAGCGTCCATTTCAGCTACAACGCGCTCGTAGTCGTGTGCGTTTACAACGATAGTTACGTCTTTGTGGTTTTTCGCTGCAGAGCGAACCATTGTTGGACCACCGATATCGATGTTCTCAACAGCGTCAGCAAGGGTACAACCTTCTTTAGCAACGGTTTCTGCGAATGGGTATAGGTTTACAACAACCATATCGATAGGGTTGATACCGTGAGTTTCCATCACGTCATCATCTTGGCCACGACGGCCTAGAACACCACCATGAACTTTTGGGTGCAGAGTCTTAACACGGCCATCCATCATTTCTGGGAAACCAGTGTAGTCAGATACTTCTGTAACAGAGATGCCTTTTTCAGCAAGCAGGCGAGCAGTGCCACCGGTAGATAGAATATCTACACCACGGTTAGCAAGAGCTTGTGCAAATTCAACGATACCAGTTTTGTCTGATACGCTGATTAGAGCGCGGCGAATTGGACGAGCGTTATTCATGCTTCCATCTTCCTCAAATTCATGGGGTTAAAATAAAGATATTTGCCAAAAAAGAACTTGTTTCTATCTTCTTAGTGTGGAGTATCGTAGATACAAGTAAGAGATAAAATATTGGCCAGTTTTGGTAAAGACCTTTGGGATGTTCTTATAATCAAGCTATAAGATAACCAACTCCAAATTTGATGGCGCAGATTCTAACTAATTTATTACAAAAAAGCTCGCGCAATCGTTTGGCATCTCAAAATTAATTATGAAAAGTGCCATTTCAGCCTGAAAAGTAACGATAAGGTTAATTGTGGAATGGACGACATAGTAGGAAAAATATGTTTCAGATCGGTGAATTAGCAAAACGATGTGGTGTGACAGCTGATACCTTACGTTTTTATGAAAAGAATAATTTAATTGTGCCAGCTAGCCGCAGTGAGTCGGGGTATCGCCTTTATAACGAGGAGAATCAAAAACAGGTGAGCTTCATTCTTAAATCAAAAGAATTAGGTTTGAGTTTAGATGAGATCCGAGAGTTACTTGAGATAAAACTCGAAGCAACAGAACACAGCTGCGCAGAAGTAAAAGCAATTACAACGGCCAAATTGACGCTGATTGATGAAAAGATAAAGGAGCTTGGCAGGATCCGCACTGCCTTGGAGAAGATTAATGATGCGTGTTGTGGTCATGTGGATGACGATGCGAGCCATTGTTCAATTCTTGGCGCTTTAGCCAGTGAAGAATGTAAGCAGTCATGCTCGTCACTTATTACCGATAGATAATGAATTAAGAAGCTTTAAGAATTTTCGCTCTCAATTGGGCATCAGCTTTTAGGGTAGGTAGGTTGTCGTGATAAAGCGTAACTTGGTTTCTGCCCGTTTGCTTGGAATAGTACATAGCCTTATCAGCTTGTACTAATAGCTCTTTGACGGTTTCAAGCCTTGGTGTGAATTCCGCGACTCCAATGCTTACTGTTGGATAAATAATATGTTCGTCTACGGTGCAGGGACTCGACTCTATAGCGGTTCGGATACTTTCAGCGATGTCATAGGCTTGAATTGCGCTAGTATGAGTCAGGACAACCCCAAATTCTTCACCACCTAAACGGCCAATATAGTCGTTTTCATCTATGGATTGTTTACACAAGCTCGCGACTTGAACAATAACCTCATCACCTGACAAGTGACCAACTTGGTCATTGATCTCTTTGAAGTGGTCAATGTCGATCATCAAACAAGTTAAGCTTTGATTTGATGAGCTCTTAAACTCTTTTTCCAAACCGATGATGAATGCGCGTCTGTTTAAAATGCCAGTGAGTTCATCAGTTTCAGCGAGCTTTTGCAGCTCCATTTCACGTAAATACGTTTTGGTCACATCTCTTTCTTGCCACAGAATGTAACTGTTCCCTGATGAGAGAGACATTGGCTTCAATGTTGATTCAAAGCGGCGATTGTCTAAACCCGAGCTATTTTCATCTTGAGAGCAAAGCTGTTCGATAGAAAGTTGAAGCTGTTGGCAGGGCGCTAGAGAATATTGAGTGTGCTGTATTTCACCAGTGAAGTGAGCTTGTTGAACGGCTTTCATTACCTGTTCGGCAATCGCTGGTGGTAATAGATCTGAGATTGAGTGGTGAGGGGGGTAACTTGTAGGATCACCAAAGCTTTCAACAATACGTCCGGTTTTGTCGATCAGAAGGTGGCGATCAGGAAGTTCACTAAGCAATGTGCTGAGCCATTCTTCCCTGTTCATATCAAGCATGCAGCCTTACCAGACGATTAGAGTAATAGGTCATTATATCGGTAGTGATAAAGTGATCAATCGTTACATCTCACAAACTGATTAATAATCAAACAAATGTTGTTAGATTATATAAATAAAAAGCCGAGTTCAATTAAGACCTCGGCTTCTAATTCAATCAATTACGAAAGAACGATTAGTTCATGCCGTATTTTTTAAGTTTCTTGCGAAGAGTACCGCGGTTAATACCCATCATGGTTGCTGCGCGAGTTTGGTTACCGCGAGTGTACTGCATGATAGTGTCTAGTAGTGGCTGTTCAACTTCAGCTAATACTAATTCGTATAACTCGCTGACTTCTTGACCGTTTAATTGAGCAAGGTAATTTTTCAATGATGCTTTAACTGAGTCACGTAGTGGTTTCTGCGTGATTTGGTCTTGTGATGTAACTGTAGTTACTGTCAATGCTTCTGAAGTCAGATTTTGTTCGAACATATTCGGTCTAGCTCTTCTCGTAATTATGGTGCAACGTTATCAAAAAAACCTTCTAGCGCTTCAAGCTGCAGATCACCTGCTTCGAATGCGTTGAAGGTACGGCGAAACTCACTCGCTTGTTCATGTTCTTTTAGGTACCAACCCACATGCTTACGAGCAATGCGAGGGCCTAAAAACTCTCCATAAAATTCATGTAGAGCGTGAACGTGACCAAGCATGATGTCTTTCACTTCCGAAGTCGGGAGCGGATCCATCGTGGTGCCGTTTTCCAAATAGTGTAGGATTTCGTTAAAAATCCAAGGACGTCCTTGGGCAGGTCGACCTATCATTAAAGCATCAGCGCCGGTGTACTCCAGCACAAACTTCGCTTTTTCCGGGCTATCGATATCACCGTTAGCGATAACCGGAATAGATACTGCTTGTTTTGCTGCTTTAATGTGTTTGTATTCTGCCTCACCTTTGTACATACAAGCGCGAGTTCTCCCGTGAAGGGCAAGTGCTTGTATGCCGCAGTCTTCGGCTATTTTAGCAATTTGGACACAGTTTCTATTGTCTGTATCCCAGCCTGTACGCGTTTTCAACGTTACTGGAACGTCGACAGCATTTACGACAGCTTTCAGAATATCTTCAATGAGTTCTGGATGCTGAAGCAGAGCTGAGCCCGCAAGCTTCTTATTCACTTTTTTTGCTGGGCAACCCATATTGATATCGATGATTTGAGCACCGTTATCGACATTGAATTGCGCAGCTTCGGCCATAAGCTGTGGATCTGCACCAGCGATTTGTACTGAACGAATGCCCGATTCGCCTTCATGTACCATACGCTGCTGAGACTTCGACGTTTTCCAAACTTTAGGATTGGAGGACATCATTTCACTGACTGCCATCCCCGCACCGTAGCGAAGACACAACTCACGGAATGGTCTATCCGTTACGCCAGCCATTGGAGCGACGATTAGATTGTTCTTAAGTTGATAATTTCCGATTTTCAAAAACGTCATCACAGTTCTGTACCAGCAAGGGCGCGCATTTTACGCATTTTTTCGCTGCGTGAAAAGACTAATATTTGAGCATTTACAATTTGTTTTTGTAATTTGCTTAAAATTCAGTCAATTAGACCCCAAAGTCTTGTCTAGCCTTGCTTGCGACCAGAGATGCGACACCACTCTTGTTGCTCGATAATCGGATCAATGTGAAGCTCATCACGGTAATAAGTCGCAACATCTTCAGCTTGTGTATCTAAAACACCCGACATTGCGAGTACGCCGTCTGCTTTTACAAGGCTTTTAATGATGCCCGAAAGTTCACGAAGTGGACCTGCAAGAATGTTAGCAACAACGACGTCAGCGATTAGACCTTCAGGTTGATCCTGAGGTAAGAACACTTCAAGTTGCTCCGCAACACCATTACGTTGTGCATTATCTTTAGAAGCTAATAGAGCTTGAGGATCAATATCGATCCCGATAACTTTTGCTGCGCCCAGTTTGATCGCAGCGATCGCTAAGATGCCAGAACCACAACCGAAATCGATCACGGTTTTGCCTGTTAGGTCTAGGCCTTCTAGCCATTCTAGACACAGTGCTGTCGTTGGGTGAGTACCAGTACCGAATGCAAGGCCTGGGTCTAACATAACGTTAACGGCATCTGGCTCTGGAATATCGCGCCAGCTTGGGCAAATCCACAGGCGCTCGCCAAACTTCATTGGGTGGAAGTTATCCATCCATTCACGTTCCCAGTCTTTATCTTCAATTTGTTCTACTTTATGAGCAAAATCTGAAGGGAACATGTTACTTGCTTTGATTTGCGCTAGCACGATGCCTGTATCAATTTCAGCGTCGTAAAGTGCAAGGATGTCTGTATCACCCCAAAGGCGCGTTTCACCCGGCAGAGGCTCAAATACAGGAGTATCTTGTGCATCAAGGAAAGTTACGGATAGAGCACCAGTCTCTTCCATTAACATATCACCGATCTGTTCGGCATTTTCATTGGTTGCATTGAGCTTGATTTGAATCCAAGGCATGGCTGCGTCTTCTATCTGATAAAAAATTGGATGGCGAGTCTAGCAGAAAATATGAGCAAATTCACGAAAAGCCCATTCTGAAACACCAGTTAAACCTAGGTAATTTTACGTTTCTCAAAAACAAAAAATGCCCACTAAAGTGAGCATTTTAAAATCGATGAGTAAAAACTAGTTTTTACTGAAGACCAAGCTTCTTCTCAAGGTAGTGAATATTTGCACCACCATGTTGGAAGTTCTCGTCGTTCATAATAGAAAGCTGAAGCTGAGTATTTACGTTAATACCTTCAACGATCATTTCACCCAATGCGTTTTTCATACGAGCGATAGCTACGTCACGGTTTTCACCGTAAGTGATTAGCTTACCAATCATTGAATCGTAATGTGGTGGAACTGTGTAGCCCGTGTAGATGTGAGATTCCCAACGAACACCCATGCCGCCTGGCGCGTGGAAACGTTCAATCTTACCTGGTGAAGGTAGGAAACGAACAGGATCTTCAGCGTTGATACGACATTCGATTGAGTGACCACTCAGTTTGATATCGTCTTGTGTGTAAGACAATGGTTGGCCAGCTGCAATACGCAGTTGCTCTTTCACTAGGTCGATACCCGTTACCATTTCAGTAATCGTGTGCTCTACCTGAATACGAGTATTCATTTCGATGAAGTAGAACTCACCGTTCTCGTATAGGAATTCAAATGTACCTGCACCGCGGTAACCAATCTCAAGACATGCACGAGTACAACGGTCACCGATGTACTTACRCATCTCTTCAGTGATACCAGGTGCTGGAGCTTCTTCCACAACTTTCTGGTGACGACGCTGCATTGAACAGTCACGCTCACCTAGGTGGATAGCATTACCTTGACCATCTGCAAGAACTTGTACTTCAATGTGACGAGGGTTTTCTAGGAATTTTTCCATGTAAACCATGTCGTTATTGAAACATGCTTTTGCTTCAGCACGAGTCATCGCGATAGCTTCTGTTAGCTCTGCTTCAGAACGAACAACACGCATACCACGACCGCCGCCGCCGCCAGAAGCTTTGATGATAACAGGGAAGCCAATGCGCTTAGCGTGCGCTTTGTTTTTTACTTCATCATCATCAAGAGGGCCGTCAGAACCTGGTACACAAGGTACACCCGCTTTCTTCATTGACGTGATAGCTGACACTTTGTCACCCATCATGCGAATGGTTTCAGCTTTAGGGCCAACGAAGATAAAACCACTGCGTTCTACCTGCTCTGCAAAATCTGCATTTTCAGATAGGAAGCCGTAGCCAGGGTGGATAGCAACTGCGCCCGTTACTTCAGCAGCGCTGATGATACGAGGGATGTTCAGGTAGCTATCGATACCACGAGCTGGACCGATACAAATGGTTTCGTCTGCAAGTAGAACGTGCTTAAGATCGCGGTCAGCAGTTGAGTGAACTGCTACCGTTTTAATGCCAAGCTCTTTACATGCACGCAGAATACGTAGTGCAATTTCACCACGGTTCGCGATTACTAATTTATCTAACATAATGAGGCTTCTCTATTATTCGATAATTACTAGAGCTTGGTCGAACTCAACTGGTTGGCCGTCTTCAACTAGGATAGCTGTTACAACGCCAGATTTATCAGCTTCGATTTGGTTCATCATTTTCATCGCTTCAACGATGCAAAGAGTTTCACCAGCTGTAACTTGTTGGCCAACTTTTACGAATGGTTTTGCGTCTGGGCTTGGAGCGCCGTAGAACGTGCCAACCATTGGAGAAAGAACTTGGTGACCGGCAGGTACTGCAGCTTCTGCAGGTGCAGCTGCTGGAGCCGCAACTGGTGCCGCTACAGGAGCTGGCGCTGCTGCATATTGAATAGGCGCAGCAGATACWGGGCTGTTACGGCTGATTCGTACTGATTCTTCACCTTCAGAGATCTCTAGCTCAGAAATACCAGACTCTTCAACCAATTCGATTAGCTTTTTGATTTTGCGAATATCCATTGTTTCTTTCTCTTTATCTGTTAATTGACCTTACTCTATGACTGAGTAGGTAAGTATTAGTTCTATCTATGCGTATTACTACGTCACGATATTTATCGTTATTTTGACTTCAGAGCGTTAATCGCCGCAGTCAAAGCAAATTGGTAACCTTGAGCACCTAATCCACAAATTACACCTTCTGCTTTATCAGATAGGTATGAGTGATGACGGAAAGCTTCACGTGCATGCACATTGGATAGGTGTACTTCAATAAACGGAATGGCGACGCCAAGTAACGCATCACGCAGTGCAACACTGGTATGCGTAAATGCCGCAGGGTTGATAATAATAAAATCAACGTTTTGGTATGCAGCATGGATCGCTTCAATTAACTCATATTCGCGGTTTGATTGTAGGTGAGTTAGCTCGACATCTTGGTCATTGGCTTGTTCTTTTAATGAGTCAATAATCTGCTCAAGTGTTTGAGAACCGTAGTGAGCCGGCTCTCTAAGTCCCAAAAGGTTAAGGTTTGGGCCATTTAGAACTAGAATGCTTAATTTTGTAGACATCTTGGGGCTATCTTCCTTTATCGTGAATACGAATGTGAATGTTGCCATTTTATTGAAAATTTGGAGTTAATTTCTAGTAAGAAAAACCCAAATTTAAAAATTAGAACCAGATTATAGCTAATTCAGCGAAAATCGCAGCAATTTACTGGTCTAATCTCATGACTTGATAGGTCGGAACTGGTACTAAGTTAACAAAATATGGGCTTAACCTTTACACGAATATGGATATTTGGGAGGTTGGTCGGGTACAAAAAACCGTCACATGGTGACGGTTCCTTAGTTCAGCTGTTTAAAACACTCGGTTTTAAACTTCAATCACTAACTATGCTAGTTCAGCTTTCTCGGCGATGAGCTTATCAACCACACTTGGGTCAGCAAGTGTTGACGTGTCACCTAGGTTGCTTGTGTCGCCAGTAGCAATTTTACGTAGAATACGACGCATGATTTTTCCTGAACGAGTTTTTGGTAGTGAGTCGGTCCAGTGCAATACGTCAGGAGTCGCTATTGGGCCAATTTCTTTACGTACCCAGTTCTTCACTTCTTTATGAAGTTCTGCTGTTGGGAATTCGCCGTCATTCAAAGTGATGTAAGCGTAAATTGCTTGGCCTTTGATGTCGTGAGGAATACCGACAATTGCAGCCTCCGCAATCTTATCGAACGCGACTAATGCTGATTCAATTTCTGCTGTACCCATACGGTGACCAGATACATTCAGTACGTCATCAACGCGACCTGTGATCCAGTAGTAGCCATCTTCATCACGGCGCGCACCATCACTGGTGAAGTACATGCCTTTAAATGTTGAGAAATAAGTTTGTTCAAAGCGATCATGGTCGCCATAAACAGTACGCATTTGACCAGGCCATGAATCTAGAATAACGAGGTTACCGTCAGTTGCGCCTTCGATAATGTTACCCATGTTGTCGACTAGTGCGGGTTGAACACCGAAGAATGGACGAGTGGCTGAGCCAGGTTTTAGATCTGTTGCCCCCGGTAGTGGAGCAATTAAGATGCCGCCAGTTTCTGTTTGCCACCAAGTATCAACAATTGGCGATTGCTCATTACCAATCGTTTTGTAGTACCACTCCCAAGCTTCTGGGTTAATAGGTTCACCTACTGAGCCCATAATTCGTAGACTGTCACGAGAAGTGCCTTCTACTGCTTCATTACCTTTCGCCATTAGTGCACGAATGGCCGTTGGAGCGGTATAAAGAATGTTTACTTGATGCTTATCTACCACTTCGCTCATGCGGCTAGTGTTTGGATAGTTCGGCACACCTTCAAACAAGATGGTTTTTGCGCCATTCGCAAGCGGGCCGTAAATTAGGTAAGTATGACCAGTGATCCAACCCACATCAGCTGTACACCAGAATGTTTCACCTTCTTGGTAATCAAATACGTATTTGAAGGTCATTGCTGCATAGACTAGGTAACCACCTGTTGTGTGTAGAACACCTTTTGGTTTACCGGTTGAGCCTGACGTGTAAAGAATGAATAGTGGGTCTTCGGCGTTCATTTCTTCTGGTGGGCAGTCAGATGAAACATTAGCTGTTGCTTCATGCCACCATACATCACGGTGTTCATGCCACTCAATGTCGCCACCCGTGCGCTTCATAACAATGACTTTCTCAATGTTTTTAACTTCAGGGTTAGTTAGGGCTTCATCTACATTTTTCTTAAGTGGTACTGCGCGGCCACCACGAACGCCTTCATCGGCGGKGATAACAACTTTTGAATCAGAATCGATAATACGGCCCGATAGTGCTTCTGGAGAAAAGCCACCAAAAACAACAGTGTGTACTGCTCCGATACGAGTACAGGCAAGCATTGCAACGGCTGCTTCAGGTACCATAGGCATGTACAAACACACCACATCACCTTTACGAACACCTTGCTCTTTTAGCGCGTTAGAGAACTCACATACTTCTTTGTGAAGTTGATTGAAAGTCAGAGTCTTGTCGTCAGCTGGGTCGTCACCTTCCCAAATGATTGCTACTTCATCACCACGTTCAGCTAGGTGACGGTCAATACAGTTTGCAGAAACGTTGAGTGTGCCATCTTCAAACCAACGAATGTCGATATGGCCAGGGTCAAAAGAAGTACTTTTAACTTGGGTGAATGGCTTAATCCAATCAACAATTTTACCGTGCTCGCCCCAGAAACCTACAGGGTCAGAAACGGATTGCTGATACATGGCTAGGTAAGTGTCATTATCCGCGTGTGTGGTTGATTTGATATTTTCTTTTACCGGATAAACGTGGGCTTCACTCATTGCTTCTCTCCTTGTGCCGACTCTTTGAAGGTGAACCTCATTTACTGAAGTGCTTTCTTAGAGTGAGGCAAATTTCCGTTATGTGCTCCAACTGAGCGTTTGGGCTATTAGTGTTGTTTGCTGTGTCGTTTGGCTATTTGACTTTAACCATATGTAATATGAACGACCTTCTGTTAATCACTTTCCGACAGTAGGGTGTTTTCTACAATTAGACTTTAGGATGAGAAGGGGCTATTTACTTGAAAAGTGACGAGTTAAGCTGAAAATTGAGAAGTGGATCTAACGACTGTAAGAAGAGTTAAAGGTCGGTGTATCGCCATGTTTTAAACGAATAAACACTAAGGCGGCTGAAATTGCATCTTGGAGAGCATCATGTTTATTAGTTTGCTGAGGAAGCCCCAGTTGTTTACAAATGGCATCTAAACTGAGGTCGAAATAGGCATTCGGCATACTTTGAAGCAGTTTGTCATGGTAAAGCTGGCTGACTTCGACTAACTGGTTGGGTAGCGGAAACCCAAGCTGTTTCTTACACGCTCTATCAAGGATTTTTTTGTCATAACGAATGTGGTAACCGACTAATGGCCGAGTGCCAATAAAGTCTAGCAAGTCAAGTAACGCTTGCTTCTCATCAATCCCATTACGTAAGTCTTTATGACGGATCCTGTGTATTTTTATGGAAGTGGAATCGAGAGATTGAGGAGCGCGTAATCGCACTTCAAATGGTTGACTGGTGATAATTCGGTTATCAATGATCTTGGTGGCGGCAATGGTGACAATTTCTGCACGGTTCGGATCTAAGCTGGTGGTTTCACAATCTAAAGAGACAAACTCACTTTGGTGCGGGGTGCAGAACAGCGGCTGAAAAGGGGAGCCTTTCAGTTTGTTTTGCCAATATTTACGCACCAACCAATTCAATCTAGATCCTTAGATGAGCTTTCATCATTTATTTATACAGCTTTGTTCTCTTTTTATTAGATGAGAAATGTCACCATTTCCCCTAGCAGCGCTAATCTCGGATCTGGTAGTGATAGCCGAGCCACTGCTTAAATTTTTTCACTACGTGCAAACTGTGCCTCAGTAGGTCTCGTTCAGATCGGTCCATTAATTTTATATCGAGCTTATTGCTGCTGTTGTGCTGAGCCAAGCGTTGAGCTAACCGCCATTTGAAGAACTCTTTTAAAGCTTCACTTAAATTGTCGGCGGTACTTTGTTCTAACACCTTCTTTCTAATTAATGCGTTGATGCGGTCGAAAGTATTCTTTTCTGTGATTTGATATTCGAGGCTAAGTGCGCGGATACCATGCACGATAGGAAAAATCCCCCCTCGTTTAATATCTAAACCTGACTTAGACTTTTTCACATTACCGAATAACGTCAGCGGTACAGAGAAGTTAATCGCAGGTCGGCAGAACTCTGTCAAAATCAGTTCTTGTCCTGCCATTAATCGGCTTAAGTTTTCTTGGATTGGTGTGAGTAAATTCCGATTTCCCGCTACGGCATGGGCATCAGCCATAATCGCTATGTTCATCACTTTTTCTGGTGTTGCTGATTGAACCCAGTTCGACAGTTCTCTTTTCCATTCAGATTGGCTTCGCACCCATTGTGGGTTATTGACCATGACGTTACCTGGGCATAGTGGGTAGCCTAACTGCTGTAAAGTATGGGTTAAAGTGTCCATCACACTCGAGCATTGATGCCAATGGAGACCATCCTGAATGATCAGAGCGTTATCTTGGTCGGTCTTAAGAATTTGCTCTCCACGTCCCTCAGAGCCTAAAACAATCAGGCAGCAATGATCGTGTAGAGCAGGAGGAACAACCAATTCGAATGCTTTTTCTATGATTTGTTCATTGACCGCTGAAATAAGCTCCATGATAAACCGAGTGCGAATACCGTTACTTAATAAGCTCTCGACTAACTGTCTTTGTTTATTAGAGGCCAAAGCCAACTCATCCACACTGGTGGCTCTTGCTATGCTCAGAGTTAATACATGAGAGTGAGTTGAGAACGCACTCAGTATTTGAGTCATGTCGAGCATGCCGATAGCTTTTGAACCCTCACAAACCATGACGCGTTTCATCCGATTTCTGGTCATTGTGATCATGGCATTAAATAAGAAGTCACCTTCCTCTACATGAAACACAGGGAAGGTAGCAATGTCGGTGACTGGCGTGTTCAGGGAATGACCCTCTAGCATTACCGCGTGTAGCATATTCGTTCGGGTAACAATGGCATAAGGGTGTGCATCGGGGTGTTGCGTTAACCTAGGGTCACCAAGGGGAAGTTGTACCAATGCTGAATCTACGCCATTGTCGCGAAGTTGTTGGGTCACCTCATTGATTGGAGTGTCTGGAGGGAGCAACATTGGCGGGTGATAAATACTGCTGTCGACTTTCGTCAGAATGAATTCAGCCAAGTTTTTTTGTTCTTTAGCGGCTTCGATTAGCTCCTGACGACGAGCTAAATTAGTATCAAAGTACGCTGCAAACTGCCCATTTTGTTGGTAAAGGTCGAGGAAGATTTTTTTGGGTAATAGATAGCTGAGTGTATCTTCCAAAGCGATGTAGTCGTGTTTAACTTTTTCTTCTAATTGCCCTCGGACATCAAAAATATCGTCGTTAGCATAATGGGCAAAGATTTCATCACTCTGTGGTGCTCGCTCTTCAACGGCTCCTTTAATAAGAATATGCAAGTGTTCACAAGGTTTCCCAGCCTCTAATAAGGTTTCTCGCTCTCGGAAATATGCGACATCTAAAGATGATCTCAGAGTGAGTTGCTGACTCTCAGATAGGCGGTCAAAGGGAGGAGACTGCATATTAAACTTATCAGGCATGGGGTAACCAAAACTGGAATGGGGGTAGGGTTAGTCTGACAAGTTTCCCCTGAAGCTCCAGACGACTTTAGTCTAAGCCCTTTGAATTAACAGGGTTTAAATGAGTTCATCGGGAGATTATTTCGAATAAGGAAATCACCTCAAGCTAATTATTCCCTTTTTAAGCCACCTTAAGGTGGGCATAATTCACGCGTTAATCGATTCTTTAATTTTAAGTAGGTCTTTAGATGCTTAACCCTTCCCCTTATGGCTGGATATCTCAATATTTTCTTGGGTTCTTTTTTGCCTATGGTGTGTATTTACCTTTCTGGGCGCTGTGGTTTGAAGACCAAGGCGTGACACCAAGCGATATTGGCATTCTAATCGGTGTCGGCTTTGCGACTCGATGCGTTGCCAATTTAGTGATAACTCCTCGAATTCATAAAGTAGAGCACTTAATGCCTGCTTTACGTTGGTTAAGTGTCGCTGCCCTCATTTTTATTGGTTTCCACTTTTTCACGGGCGGTGATTTTTGGTTGATGGCGTTGGCAACGGTGCTGTTCAACTTATGTTGCGGTCCGATTGTGCCTTTGTCAGATGCGATGGCGAATTACTACAGCCGATTGAAATTACTCGACTATGGACGCACCCGCTTATGGGGGTCGATTGCCTTTATTATCGGTTCTACGGTTGTG
>NZ_JAKJSW010000150.1:0-10612 GCF_050337375.1 Vibrio makurazakiensis
AACTAAAGTAGAGCAGCAGCATAATGATGGCGATAGTGATAGGTACGACCATACTCAGCCTCTCCTTTGCGCGCTCCATGTATTCATACTGACCAGACCAAGCAATAGAGTATCCAGCAGGCAATTCTAGATTTTGAGCGACAATTTGCTGCGCTTCGTTAACGTATGAACCCAGGTCGCGCCCTTCGATATCGACAAACACCCACCCGTTAGGGCGTGCATCTTCAGTCTTAATCATCGGTGGGCCATCTTCATAGCGAATGTCGGCAACATCAGCTAACGCAATTCGGGCGCCATTTTGTGTCACTAGTGGTAGGTTTTGCAGCTTAACTACTGAGTCACGGTACTCTTGAGGGTAGCGGACATTAATCGGGTATCGTTCAAGCCCTTCAAGGGTTTCACCAACATTCATACCACCAACAGCTGTTGAAATAACAAGTTGGATATCTTTGATGCTTAACCCATAACGAGCCGCAGCTCTACGTTTAATATCAATGGTGACGTAACGCCCTCCAGCAACACGTTCTGCATACACTGAAGCCGTACCGTTAATACCATTAAGAATTGGCTCCAAATCACTGCCAATCTTCTCGATAACTCCGAGGTCTGGGCCCGCAATTTTAATTCCGATTGGCGTCTTAATTCCTGTTGCTAACATATCTATACGCGTTTTGATCGGCATTACCCATGCGTTAGTTAGCCCTGGAAACTGAATCAGCTCATTAAACTCTTTCCTTAAAGATTCTGGTGTTACGCCGTCACGCCATGTGTCTCGTGGCTTAAACTGAATAACGGTTTCGATCATAGTCAGTGGAGCTGGGTCTGTAGCAGTTTCAGCTCGGCCAATTTTTCCCCATACAGTTTCTACTTCTGGAACCGTTTTAATGAGTTTATTGGTTTGTTGTAAAAGCTCACGGGCTTTACCAATAGAGATCCCAGGGTAAGTTGTTGGCATGTACATCAAGTCACCTTCATCTAGAGGTGGAATGAACTCGCTGCCCAATTTGCTGGTGGGGTAATAAGCTGAACCCATGAGTGCGACGGCAATAATCAACACCGTTTTAGGGTAACTTAGACTTAAGTTCAGCAAAGGGCGATATAATGCAACCAACCCTTTGTTCACTGGGTTTTTATGCTCAGGAAGTATTTTTCCACGGATGAAGTAACCCATTAGCACGGGGACTAAAGTAATCGCTAGACCTGCTGATGCCGCCATAGCGAATGTCTTCGTAAAGGCGAGGGGAGAAAACATTTTCCCTTCTTGGCCTTCAAGCGCAAATACGGGTACGAAGCTTAAAGTAATAATGAGTAGCGAGAAAAACAGTGGAGCACCGACTTCCTCTGCTGCTTTAGTGATTACCTGCCAACGATTTTTGTCGGTTAGAGGTGTGCGTTCAATGTGTTTATGAACGTTCTCTATCATGACAATAGCGCCGTCCACCATTGCGCCGATGGCAATTGCGATGCCCCCAAGCGACATGATGTTGGCATTAATGCCTTGCCAATGCATAACAACAAAAGCAGAAAGGATCCCGACAGGTAAACTCAGTGCGATAACCAAGGAAGAGCGAATGTGGAACAAGAACAGCGCACACACAATCGCGACAACAAAGAACTCTTCCGCGAGTTTTTTCCAAAGGTTTTCTACTGCAGAATCTATCAGCGTTGAACGGTCATAAGTAGGGACAATTTCAACGCCGTCTGGCAGGCTTCGTTTTAGCTCATCCAGCTTGGTTTTGACATTTGAGATCACCTGGCTAGCGTTCTCACCAAATCGCATCACAATTACGCCACCAACGGTTTCACCCTCGCCATTGAGTTCAGAAATACCACGGCGCATTTGCGGACCTAGATTAATGTCAGCAATGTCACCAAGCAAAAGCGGAGTGCCTTTCTCGGTAACCTTTAACGGTAGTGACTTAATGTCTTCAATATTCGTTAAGTAGCCAGTAGTACGTACCATGTGTTCAGCTTCAGCGACCTCAATAACTGATGCTCCAGACTCCTGGTTACCATTCTGAATCGCCATGTTAACTTGCTGCAGTGTTAGGTCGTAGGCGCGAAGCTTTGCAGGATCGATCTGAACTTGATACTGCTTGACCATTCCTCCCACGGTGGCGACTTCTGATACGCCTTCTACCGTTTGCAATTCATACTTTAAAAACCAATCTTGTAGGCTACGTAATTCAGCCAAATCATGATTACCTGACTTATCTTGAAGTACGTAGCTGTACACCCAGCCCACACCTGTTGCGTCTGGCCCAAGTGTCGGTTTGGCATTAGAGGGTAGTTTTGGCGCGACCTGGCTTAAATACTCAAGAACACGAGATCTTGCCCAGTACATGTCGGTATCGTCGTTGAAGATGATATAAACATATGAGTCACCAAAGAACGAGTAGCCTCGAACTGTCTCTGCGCCCGGAACAGCCAACATTGCGGTAGTAAGAGGGTAGGTGACCTGATCTTCAACCACTTGAGGTGCTTGCCCCGGGTAACTTGTCTTGATGATGACTTGCACATCTGACAAATCAGGAATCGCATCGACAGGCGTATTTTTTACGCTATACAGGCCGCCGAGAGTAAGAAATAAAGTTGCCATCAACACCAGTAACCGGTTGTTGATTGACCAGCGAATAATTGATCCAATCATTAGATGCTCTCCGGATCGTTAACCAGAATAGATTCAAGTTGTTCTAGCGAATATTCAGAACCGTTCTGAGATACTAGAAATCGAACTTTTTGTCCCTCTTGGTATGGGGCAAGGTCAATTGCGCTGTCGACAGAGAAGTTCATTTCGCCAGCTTCCCAATTCCACTCTGATACCGGAGCATGTTGTAAGGTAATCATCCCAAAATCTGGCATTAACATACTGATATTGCCGGTGATCCATACGTCAGTAATCGCCTTGGCAGTATCAATTTTGAAATCGACAATTTCATACTGTCCGGATTCTGACTTAAGCATCTCAAAATCTATGAGTTGGCCTTTTTCTAAGTCATCAATATTCACGTTATCAGCAAAGTTGAAATTCATGACCATGCCGGGCCATTCCCACTCAGGAACCGGTTCGTGGTTAATTGTCGCCATTTTATGACCTTTCATCAGATCGGTAATTTGGCCTTTAGCCCATACGGTAGGCTCAATGGCTTCTACGCCATTAATACGTGACAAGTCGGCAGACTGACTGGATTCTGAGTCCAGCATAAAGTGAGCGGAAGTGACGACGTGATCTTGCTCTGTTAATCCTTGAATGACTTCGATATCGCTACCAGCTTCTCGGCCGATTTCGATACGTGCTGAACGATACTTACCATTACCTTCAGAGAGAACAACACGAGACATGCCTCCCGAACGTATAACGGCCGATTTCGGAATCGTGAGTGCAAAACCTTCGGTCACGGGTTGTAACGCGATGTTGGCAAACATATTTGGTTTGAGCTGACCTTCGCTGTTTGAAAACTTTAATCGCATGCGAATGGTGCGCGTTTTAGGGTCGAGAATAGGGTAGACGTAGTCGACTTCACCTTTCCAACTTTTTCCCGGAACGGCATCAAGTGTCATTTCAGCGAAACTACCTGACTCAATCCAGTGGGCTTGTCGCTCGAAGACTTCTGCATCTACCCAAACTTCGTCTAACGGGCCGGCGCTGATTACTGCTTGAGATGGAGAAAGGTAGCCACCTTCACGTATGTTAAGGCTAGCGATGACACCATCATCAATCGCTTTAATATCAATGGTCTGAGAGGCCTTGCCTTGTTTTCTAATTTGTTTAATTTGGCTACGGTCGACCCCTAATGTAAGTAGGCGTTCTGTTGCTCCTTTGATTAGACCTTGTCTGCTTGTACGGTACGCGTTTAACAGCTCTTCTTGGGCTTTGATAAGCTCAGGTGAATAAAGCGTAAATAAAACGTCGCCTTTTTTTACTTGCTCTCCAACAGCATTAATGTTGAGTTTTTCTACCCAACCCGCGACTCGCACATTGGTTTGCCACAAACGACTTTCATCAAATGCTATGTAGCCTACGGTTTCGATGCGAGGCGATAGTTTGGCAAGCTGCACTGACGCAGTTTTCACGCCTAAGTTATTTTCAACAGAAGGGTCAATGGTAATCGTCCCGGCAGGTTCATTTGCTCCTGATAGGTCTTCGGCATATACAGGTACAAGATCCATTCCCATTGGTGATAGCCCAGGTTTGTCTCGTTGATAATTTGGATCCATGGGCGCAACCCAATATAAAGGCTCGCTTGAATCGCTATTACCCTCGTTTTGTTGTTGAGATGGCAAAGAGCCATTCATTGATTGCATTGAATGATTGTTCAGGAGTTGGTTAGCTCCGTAGCCTAGTGCGCTGCCAACGAATAGGGCTATGGTTGCGATTTGTAATGGTTTCATAGTTTTTCTCGTTAGTTATTAGCTTGCGTGTCAGCAGGAGTTGGCGTTAGGTAACTGAAAGCACCGAGTAATGTGGCTAGGTTGCTTTGTACTAAGTTGAGATCGGTGATGAGCCTTTGTTGTTCAAGCGTGACAGCAAGCTGGTCGCGAGTTGCGTTGATAACATCACTAAACTGAGAGGTGTTATTTTGATAACCCCTTTCTACGGCTTGAGTTCGAGCATTTACTTGAGGAATCAAGGTCGTCGCGTAACGTTCTACACGCTGTTCTAAGTTGGTTTTGTCGACTAAAAGCGCGTTGACCTGTGCATTCATTTGAGCAAGAAGCAGATCTTTGTTGGATTTTGCTGCGCCAACTTGAAATTGAGCCGCTTCATGGTTTTTGTCTTGCTTATTACCAGTAAACAGTGGGATATCCATGGTGATGTAAGCGCTCAATAGATCAGAAGCAGGCTCTCCCATCATGTTATTGGCTTGTCTATTTGCGTACATGACTTCGACACCAAACTGCGGTGTGTAAGCCTGTTCCGCGATACTGACCTGTGTCTCGCTAGCGGCGATATTCGCGTCTGCGATTTGAATCATCGGGTGCTGTTGAAGCAATGGGTAATATTGAGTGTTAGATACAGATGACAACTTATGCGTGAGAATGGACCAATCGAGGTTGTTTTGAGCTTTCAATTCACGCGTATCCATTAACCACTCAGAGCCTAACCATTCAGATAACTGAGAATGAATACGGCGTTGTTGTTGCGCGTTGGCTTGGCGTTTATCTTCTAACTGGCTAACTTTGAGCTGAGCATTAAGCAAGTCCTGAGTTTCGCTCGTACCTATAGAGTAATTGGTTTGAGTGAAGGTCATTAGCTCGTTTAGCAAGCTCAGGTTTTCTTCTATTACACGTTCAGCCTGTTGTTGGTAGCCTAATTCCAACCATAATTGCGTTACGCTGTTAACGATCTCTCGTTCGCGAAGTTGAGCTTGTAAGCTCATTCCATCAGCCTGCTGGTTAGCCTTACGCTGTTGCAGTTCTAAAGTTGAACCACGCTCGAATTGCTGCATTAGCCCAATAGACACGTTGGTCATAGGGTCGACGTCAAACTCGAAACTGTCGACAGGCAAGCCGCCAAACCCGAGTTTAATTTTGGGATCCATTAAGGTTGCACTTGCTACACCTTGAGCGCGTAAAGCATTTGACTGGGCAGCAATCTGCTTGCGACTGGAGTCGTTAGCTAATGCGTATTGAATAAGGGTATTAAAGTCGGCATTGCTCTGTGTTTCGACGACCTGAGATACGACAGCTTGAGACGCGTATACAGGTGCGGAAACCGTTGCCGTAGCACTAATACTGAGTGCTAAAACAGATAAAGTAATTTTCACAACAAAATCCAATTTGAGCGTACCTTAGAGGTACGAAAAAACTCTCACAACACAGCGTTTAAATGTAATTGGTGCTATGAGCTGAAAAATAGATTGGATTTATGCTATTGGGGGGCGGTAGAGCGAACGAGCAAGACCAGCAATGCTAAGACTTGGCTCAAGGGTGATTAGTGCAAGATGCGAATGTAAAGAAGGGGAGTTTGTAACTTGAGGAGCAAATGCAATTTTGGTCATACACATTGCATCGCAACAGTTACAGCTGTGATCTGGTCCAGAACCACAATCCATCATCGACATAGAGTTATCTGCCGCATTGTGATGCAACATCTTTGATGTTTGTGTATGACCATTTTGCTTAGCTTCAATGTCAGTTTCACTATTAATGTCTTCATTCATCACGGTGCAATTCATAGACATTGACATCGTCTGAGCACTTGAAAGCATGTTGATCATCATTAGCGATTCGCTAGAGGCAATATTGGACGTCAGCATGGTAAACATGCTGAAACAGGTAATCCAAAATATGCGTAAAGTCGAAAGTCGCATGACGAGCTCATAAAGTACAAAGTGACGACTATTCTAAAGCTTACCCCTAGGGTAAGGTCAACAAAACAAACAAGATTTTTAATTTTGAATCAGCGGATCGATAAATACGGTTTGTAACATATGAGCTTTTCTGCTCTATTGAAACTCAACCATTGGCTAGGGATAAGTTATGAAAACAATCGGTATGATAGGTGGTATGAGTTGGGAATCGACAGCAAACTATTATCGTGAAATAAACCAGAAAGTAAGTGGACAATTAGGCGGCTTTCATTCGGCAAAAATAGCGATGATGAGTGTCGATTTTGCCGAAATAGAAGCACTGCAACGGAGTGGAGATTGGCTTAAAACCGCTGAAATATTATCTCAATCGGCTCGTTCATTAGAAAGTGCAGGTGCAGATTTTGTTATGATCTGTACGAATACAATGCATAAAGTCTTTGAACAGGTTGAAGAAAGTGTCGAAGTTCCACTATTACATATTGCTGATGCAACTGCCGAAGTTTTGATGCGTGACGGTATTGAGAAAGTGGGCTTACTTGGTACAGCTTTCACGATGGAACAAGATTTTTATAAAGGTCGCCTGAAAGATAAGTATGGTATTGATGTGCTTGTACCTAACGGTGTTCAACGTAAATTGGTGCACGATGTTATTTACCAAGAATTGGTTCATGGCAAAGTGAACCCACGCTCCAAGAATGACTTTTTAGTGATAATAGGCGATTTGTTTGAAGCTGGTGCTCAAGCTGTGATTTTAGGGTGTACCGAGATAGCAATGTTGGTACAGCAAGAAAATACACATGTCCCGCTTTATGACACCACAGAGCTTCACGCCCAAGCCGCTGTAGACACAGCGTTAGACTAATGGAAGTCTCGGTCAAACGAATAACCTGGCAACAGGCGCTTCCCATTCGTCATCAAGTATTATGGTCTCATAAACCTATCGAATTCTGCAAAGTAGAGTCCGATGATGAAGCGTGGCATTTTGGTGCGGTGATAAATGGGGAAGTGGTTTGTTGTGCATCTGTGTTTATCGACGGATCAAGTGCCCGTTTAAGAAAGTTCGCTACATTAGAGCAATATCAAGGCCAAGGCATCGGAAGTAAGGTCGTGCGGAAAATCTTGTCTGAGCTCAACTCTTCCGGTTTTAGTGAGTTTTGGTGTGATGCCCGCGAAAGTGCCGTGGGGTTTTATCAACGATTGGGGATGACCCGTTCAGGTGAGCGATTTTTTAAATCAAATGTGCCTTATTTCAAAATGCGAATGAGCATAAGGATATGAAATGAATAGAAATGTATGGTTACTGTCCTTGTGCCAGGCATTATTAATGACAGGAAACATTTTACTTATTTCTGTTATTGGTTTGATTGGACAGCAGATAGCACCTAGCCCAAGTATGATTACTTTGCCTGTCGCATTACAATTTTTGGGCTTGATGGCCGCGACGATCCCAGCTTCGCTTATTTCTGGAAAACTAGGACGAAAGCGCGGATTTAGTATCGGGAATATTGTTGGAATTACCGGAGCGTCGTTAGCTACGTTTGCTCTTTATCAACAGCAGTTTTATTTGTTCTGTTTTGCGACCTTTTTACTCGGTATAGGAATTGGTTTCGGAACACTTTATCGCTTCGCTGCAATAGAGGTGTGTAATGAAGACGCTCGTCATAGAGCGATTTCGATCTCTATGGCTGGTGGTGTTTTAGCTGCGGTATTGGGGCCTAACTTAGCGATAATGTCGCAACAATGGTCACAAGATGGTTTATATATAGGGGCGTTCGCTTCGCTAATTGTCCTTAATATTATCGCGTTAGTAATATTGCAAACCATTCAGTTTCCTAAACCTCAATCGGCTCAATCCAGCGTAGCGTCTGACTCTTTGAAAGAGATAATCAAGCGCCCCAATTTTGCTGTTGCCGTCTTTGCAGCCATGGTTTCTTATGCCGTTATGAACATTCTAATGACGGCGACACCGCTTGCCATGATTGGCTGTGGCTTCGATTTCACTAAAGCGGCTGGTGTAATTGAATGGCATGTATTAGGGATGTTTGTCCCTGCATTTTTTACTGGTCGATTGATTGAAAAGTTTGGTGCGCGGTTGATGATCCTTATAGGAGGCTTACTCTTTGTCGCTTGTATAGTGGTGAATATTCACGGCCAATCAATATGGCACTTTAGAGTGGCACTTGTGTTATTGGGCGTGGGGTGGAACTTCATGTTCATTTCAGCAACCGGGTTATTTAGTCAGTCTTATCAGTCTAAAAATAAGGCAAAAGCACAAGCGTTCAATGAATTTATGGTGTTTGGCTGTGTGACAGTAACAGCATTATTGTCGGGTTGGCTTGAATCAACAGTTGGCTGGAAGAATCTAAATATATACGTGCTGCCGTTTGTATTAGCTGTCATTGTGCTGTTTGTGTTTGGCGCTAAACAAAATAAACACCAAAAACAAATGGGTTAGTTGAAATATCCGCTAGGCTAGTAATCACGGTGATTTACAATGTAAAGAGCGGACGCCTTATGGCGCTCGCTCTTTTTAATGGGCGTCTATAAAGATATATAAAATGGTGCCTGAAGCTTGGACAGAACCTTATATAACGTTAGGAGATATAGGTTACTGCGAAACACTTTTGTAGAAGTAGCGTTCGCATACGCGCACGTCTAAGCGTTTTATTGCTTGAGCTAGAATCGCAACTATCAGTATTGAAAATACCAGTCTGCCCCAAAATATAGTGTAGAAATCGGCGCCAATAAGCAGGATCAATAAGGTATCTTCGATCAAACTATGAAGTAAGTTAAGTAGCATTATCGCAGTAAAAACATCTCTTGCGGCTATGTGTCCTCGTTTCGCCTCGCTAATCAACAATCCTCCGCCAAATGATAAGCCCAGAGTTATGCCAATGATAGTTAGGTTAGTGGCCTCTTTGCTAATGCCTAATATACGCAAGAAAGGACGCAGTAGAACAGCCATGACTTTTTCAATTCCGAGTAGTTTTAAGACCTTGAGCAAAAATAGTAAGGCTGAGATGACAACAAAAATTACGGCAAAGTTTTTGATTTGATCAAGCACCCACCCCAGATAGGTGGTGTCGACAGATGCTTCTGGCTGCCAAAGTGTTACTGCTGGTTGATTGAGTAGGTCACCAAACTGATAACTAATGTTTAGTAACCAGGCGAGTAATAAGCTTCCGCCGATTCTTATCACTAACGTCGCCATTAAGCTTACTCCCGCTTTTTTAGCGATAGCGGCTTCAATAGGAAGTGAGTGTGCAAGTAACATCATGCTGCCTAAAATAGAAACTTGAGCAACAGTGAGTGGCGCATCGAGGTTAATGAATACAATTAAACCGGCGTAGATGTTAGTGAGTATGGTTGTTGCCCACACTAAACCTAATTCTGGTGGAAGCCCTACAAGTTCCATAATTGGGCTGAGCCAATTACTGAGGATCACGATACCACCCAGCTCTTCGACGACTTTAATGACGACGATGATCGGAATCATAATTTTGAATAGTGTGAACGTAACGTCGTAAATATCTCGCGCTAGATCTTTAAAAAAAGTGTGGATTGCTTGCATGTCTAAACTCAGTTGTGTGACTTATGCGTACATTTTACAAACTATTTCATTTTCAAAATTTCTTAATCACATTAAATTGTCGTTAATAATTTGTTATTTGACGTTATGTAGGAAATATAACGCTAAAAATAAGTAGGAAGGTGAAATTATGGAAATAGACCGCATTGACCGTAAGATCTTAGTCGCTCTACAACAAAACAATCGAATTCCAAATATGGAGTTGGCAGAATTGGTTGGCTTATCTCCTCCAGCTTGCCTTAAGCGAGTCAAACGTTTAAGAGAAGAAAAAATCATCATTGGTGACGTGGCGATCATCAATCCTGAATTGGCTGGCAGTACGATGACATTGATTGTCTCGGTCGAAATGGAACGTGATAGGGCAGATATTTATCAAATCTTTCGTAAATCGATACTAAAAGCACCAGAGGTTACTCAGTGTTATCAAATCTCAGGCAGCTACGACTTCATGTTAGTCGTGACTGTGAAAGACATTCAAGCATATGAACATTTTGTAGAGCGGGTACTTCATACCGACCTTAATATTCGCAAGTTCCACACGTCAGTTTCTATGCGAACCGTAAAATTCAGTACGGCAGTCGACTTAGAAGAGTCTTAGGTACGGCTATCTGTGATGTATTCGGCTTAGATTCGTTTAAATGCTAAACATTTACGCAAAATGTGACGTTCACATTTTGTCATAAATGAAATAATTGTATATATTCTTCGC
>NZ_JAKJSW010000151.1:0-10591 GCF_050337375.1 Vibrio makurazakiensis
CCTTTGTCTGAGCCTTCGTCTGTAATGTGGTCGTAAAAGCAGGCTCGGCATTTGCCGCTTTCTTTATCGGTATCGCGCTCACTGCCGTTGACTATGTGCCTAACGTAACGCAAAGCCCTGAAACAGTATTCGGCATGCAATGCATCATGGTCGGCCTACCTGCTTTCTTCTTTGCCATTGCGTTAATCATCTACTTCCGCTTCTACAAACTGAACGGTGCTTATCACCAAAAGATTCAAGATCACTTAACAGAGAAATACGACCACATTACAGACGAAGGCTCAGACAAAGGAGAAACTGCGAAACCGACAGAACCGGCTCAAGCAACATAAGCGGTAGAACGACGTCAATGTAGGCTTTCAGAGCTTGCATTGACGTTCATACCAGCAACTCTCAACCCTCACTAGCCTTTCTACTTCCAATAAAAGAGATCCGTATGAAACTCAAAGTCCTTGCTTCTGCCATCACTTTCTCCCTCATGCTATCTGCTGGGGCACACGCACAAAAACACGACAATATTCTTACTAATCCTAGCTTTGAAAACAAAGGATTAGGGTGGAGCTATTGGTTTTCTAATATCAAAAACGACTTCACTCATGAAGGAGAATACCGAGGTCGTATCGCTCAAGGTAAGAATCACCACATCAGTCAAATAGTGACGATTCCTGAGACGGGCTACTACGATTTATCCGCATATTTTATTAGCCCTTCTAACGATGCCACCCTCGCAATGACTAATCTCACCGATCAAATATTAGTGAGTGACAAAATAAAACAAAGTGCCAAATATCAACGGAAAAACCTAAAACATATCCCACTAGAAAAAGGCGAACAGCTAAAAGTCTGGTTCTCAGGTTCTGCTCAAGGAGGAGTAAGTGTAGACAGCGTTGCATTAATCAAAAGTAATAAAAATAAACCTCTAAATTTCAACCAAATCATTCAGTTCTCAACTCAAGAACAAGTCGGTGTCACTAGTGTTAATAAAACCTCTAGAGATATAAAGTACCAGGTCCCGTTTGGCACAGATCTAACCGCATTAACCATAGGAGAACTCCTAATCTCTGAAGGCAGCTATTCGTCTATCAACACAGGTGATGTCATCGACTTCAGTCAGCCGGTACAAGTAGCAGTGATAGATGACAACAAYAAAGAACAGCTGTGGACGATCACGGCTATCGAGAAAGAAAAGCAAGTGGTGGTCACCTCTTCGAACACTAAGCTTCAAGACTCTTTCGAATGGGCTATAGAGAAAACTCAACGCTTCGTAATGACAGGTCAACACGACCTCGTTAACCGGGATGAATACAATAACGATGGTGATGGCAGTGCAGATTACATTCCATCCTATTGGGCTGGCTATTTTGACCGGACCGCTTTTTACTCGAGAGACTTCTTACACCAAGCAAGTGGCGCAAAAATCGCAGGGCTTGAACCAGAGAATTTCTCAATGTTCAAAACCTTCGCCAAGCATTCAACGGAATCAAGAAAGTGGTACACACTATGGGCCATTAATTTTGATGGTACGCCACACACTATTGATTATGATGACGACAATTGGTTTGTTCGTGAAGTGCCAGCACAGTTTGAATTTGTTGAAAAGGCATGGAAGCAATATCAATGGACGGGAGACAAACGTTATATAGAAGATGATGATCTCTGGCAGTTTTATACCAAGGTTCTCACCGATTACATCGAGCTACATGATGACCAAGATCCAAATGGTATCGCTGAAGGTTATGGTGGTATTTTTGAAGGCTCAGCCACATACAACGAACGAGGTGAATTTCCAATCGAAGCTGGTGACGGAATTGGGTCACAATACCAAGCAACACTCGCCTACTCAGCGATGCTAAAAGCACGAGAAGAATACAACGAGGCGACACTATGGCGAGGAAAAGCCCAAGAGCTTAAGCGTTATTTTAATGAAGACTGGAGCATCGTAGATCCAAATAAGCCACTAGATAACTACGTTAACATTGTACAAAAAGATGGGTTACGCCTAAACGATTTTGGCAAAGAGAACAGTTGGTTCATGCCGATGAAACTCATTACAGAGCCCGGAGAAAGAAACAACAGATACCTTGACTTCATTGCTAACAATTTAGGTGATGGCATTGGTRGCACGCCAGAGGCACCAAACAATATTGAAGCCTACACCTACATTCCTGAAACCTACTTCCCATATAACCGCAATGCCGAAGCATGGAAGTGGATGCAGTACATTATGGATACCAAAGACGAGCCACACGAGCGTCCAACTCAAGGAACCAATGGCGACTACCCAGAAATATCCTTTACATTCATTTCGAATACGATTGAAGGCTTAATGGGCATAAAACCAAACGCCGCAGACCACCGTGTGACGACAGCTTCTCATCTCACTAGTGACATAGAATGGCTAAGTGTGGATCAACTGCCAATGGGGGAACATGAACTGACCCTACGTCATGATGGACTCACGAAATCAACGCTTACCAATAGTTCTGATCATGTCCTCGAATGGGAAGCATGGTTCTATGGCGATTACTCAACATTAATCGTAGATGGCAAAGCAATCCGTAGTCAAAAGAAACAGGTGAATGGGCAGCAAGTCAGCTATGTGATTGTACCCATTACTAAAAACTCGACTCGAGTTATTGAAAGATAACGCTTAAAAAATAAAGCCTAGCGAACGACCGCTAGGCTTTACTTATGATGTTTTTAATTCAGCATAACGATAATTATATTGGTTAACTCATTGCCAACCAGATACCGACACCTATCATCAAAGAACCTGAAATGCGGTTCATCACTTTCACGTTATCAGCCTTACCCAATACGCGCTTCAACCCTTTACCACCTGTCGCATAAATCGTCATACACACGAATTCTGACAAAAGAATAATGGAAACTAAGATCAGCAACTGAGGGGTTAATGCTGCGTTACTATTAATAAATGGGGGTAATAAAGACACCATAAACGCCCACCCTTTTGGGTTTGCTATCGCGGTGACAAAACCTTGAACAACTAAATCCCAATCACCACCTTTCGTCACTTCTTGGGTTTCGCTGCTAATCGCTAATTTGCCTTTAGATCGCCACATCTGGAAACCTAAGTAAGCCAGATAACTTGCACCCACGAACTTAAAAGCGGTAAATAACCACGGATAATTCAACATTACAGATGCAATACCTAATACTGCCGCGACCGACACTACAGCAACGCCAACCAACTCCCCTATCATCATCCACAGCGTTCGCTTATAGCCTATGCTCATGCCAAGGCTTAAAGCTAACGTCATGCACATTCCAGGCGTGATAGAAACAAAGAAAAATGTCGGAATAAATGCCCACAATAATGCACTATCCATAGTTACCTCTTATCCAGTGGACAAAAAAGCCACTATAAAAGTGGCTCTTTTGAAATTAAATATTACTGCGCTGCTTTGAACTACTTACGACGATTTTTAATACGTTTCATCATAGTTAAACGACGCTCAGCAGACGCTTGATCCGGCTTGTCTTCGTTAGGGTTGTTTTTACGGCCCTGACGATTTTTATAAGCTGACTTAGTATTTAGCTTTTCAATATAAGCTTCACGCTTTTTCGGCTCATAGCCTGGTTGCTCAATACGGCGAATGCGTTGTTGAATCAGCGTTTCGACTTGCACTACCGTTAGCTCTTCTTCGCGGTTAACAAACGAAACAGCGTGACCTTTCTTACCTGCACGGCCAGTACGACCAATACGGTGAACATAGTCTTCCGCTAGGAATGGCATGTCATAGTTAATCACGTGCGGTAAGTCTTCGATATCCAGACCACGAGCTGCAACGTCTGTTGCTACCATTACACGTGCTTTACCTTCTTTGAAATCTTCTAGTGCACGGCGACGCGCACTTTGCGCTTTATCACCGTGGCAAAGTACCGCTTTGATGCCATCAAGTTTCAATTCTTTTACAACATCATTCGCTGTTTCTTTGTAGTTAACAAAGACTAATACTTGTTTCCAGTTTTTGCGTCCAATCAGCTCTGACAATAATTCTGTTTTACGCTCTTGAWCTACTGGGTAAACCACGTGACCAACTGTCGCAGCAGTACTGTTTTCACGTTCAACACTGATACGCTTTGGTTTACGTAGAATATCAACAGAAAGCTGGTTCAACTGAGTTGACGTTGTTGCAGAGAACATCATGATTTGTGGTGAAGTTTCTACATCTAGCATGATCTTACGAACAGCATTAATGAAACCCATATCTAAAATGCGGTCAGCTTCATCAAAAACTAGAAACTCTAGATTAGCGATAGACACGTTGCCCGCTTCTAAGTGCTCTTCTAAACGCCCTGGTGTTGCGACAAGAATATCGACACCCATTTCAAGTTGACGAACTTGAGAAGACATTTTGTTACCACCGTAAACAGCAGCAACACTTAAAGATGTGTATTTAACGTAGTCTTTGATGTTTTGAGCAATTTGAGCCGCAAGCTCACGAGTTGGTGCAAGTACCAAGCCACGAGCAGTGCCACGAGACGTCGACTTCTTGCTGTCCAATAAATGCTGAATAACTGGTAAAGAGAAAGCAGCTGTCTTACCGGTACCCGTTTGTGCAGTAGCAAAAATATCATGCCCTTTACGAGCCATTGGGATCGCTTTCTGTTGAATTGGCGTGAGTTTTTCATAGCCACATTCAGTAAGTGCTTTTACAAGTTCAGGGGCAAAACCTTGAGAGGAAAATGACATTTAACGGGTCCTTAAGCTAACAGCCTACATTTCAATATTTCAGCCGAGCACTATAAATGAATTAGAGTGATTTATCTCACATTAATCGTGATATAACGCAAATTTTGTCACATATATAGTGAATAACAATGGGAAGGTAACTAAATCGCTACCACATTACTGTTTTTGACCATAAAACAAAGGGAAGACAGAGCTTCCCTTGTGATTTTAGAATTCAGTATATGAAGCGATTTATGACGGAGTTAACCCACACAATTTAAGCAATACACCTTCTAAGTCTTGCCAAGGCATCAACTGAGAATCGATAACTTCGATTCGAGATTCGAATCCATCCAAACCGATTTCATTTACAGACACGACTTGATTGGCAACATTAAAGGCGTAACACCCCTGAGTGGTATTCACTACCGCTTTAACTCGTTCAGCCGTTAAAGCCGACATCATTGAAAACAGTTCATCAAAATCAAACTTGTGCTCAGCACCAAACAACCAACCACAGCTGAAATAACCCTGACCTTCATTTTCTCGGCGGATAAATGCTTCACCTGGTGGTAACTCAAATTGAGGCTCTTGCTCTGCGTGCTCATGGTGATGCGCTTCAATACCAAATGATGATGCACCGTAAACACGTTCAATATCGAGTACTTCTAACGGTATTTCACCATGGTGGATCAACTTGCTAAATACTTTCGCTGGGCTTTGGTCTGTCACCCAGTCGTTAAACACGTCTATATCTTCAGAATGTACTAGGTCGACCTTAGTACCAATAATCACATCAGAGCTATCTAGTTGATCATTGAAGTTTTGATTTGATGTGTACTTTTCATTGCTCAAGTTACGCGGGTCAACAAGCCCCAGAGTTGCCTTTAAGTCAACGTAAGGGAGGTACTGTTCCGATGTAAGTGTTGCGATAACCTGCTTTGGATGACCTAACCCTGTAGGCTCGATCAACAAACGGTCTGGCTTTTGTCTCAATAAAGCATTAATACCAACCGACATAGGAACGCCTGCAGTACAGCACATACAACCGCCAGGTACTTCTTTAATCATCGCACCTTGATCTGTCATCAATGCACCATCAATACCAATTTCGCCAAATTCATTGACCAACACAGCCCAATTTTCATTTTCAGGCTTATTTTTAAGCAAATTTAATATAGAGGTAGTTTTACCGACACCAAGAAAGCCAGTAATGATATTCGTTGGGACCTTTGCGACCATATTAAGTACTCCTTTTTCTTCGAGTATATACGTAATATCAGTAGCTTCGCTAGTTAGAATCAGTTTGAAATTAGGGTCAGAAGATGAATATAGRAAGGATCCGCCAGAGTGTTTAACACTCGTTTGGGTGTTGTTACTATCATTGTTATGCGGAATGCTAGAAAGACAAAAGGCGTACCTGTCAAAGTACGCCTCACCCTCGTTACTCAATCGTGAGTTCGCGAATCAGGAGGTCTTAAGCTACGACCTGAACATATTACGAGGAACTAGAATTTATTATATTTTGAATCCATCCAAATTGTGTGTAAAACCTCATTCTCCTTGCGGCTCGTTATGTTGCTTTACAATTTAACTATGGTTCATTTCCTCGAAAAAACAAGCCAGCCCCAACATAAGAATCGAAATTGTGACTTACATTCCACAGTTTCAGCTACTTTGCTATCAGAGCTTTTCAAAATTGAAATGATAGGTTGCGATTTTATTCATGTGGCGTTCTTTTTAGGACGTGTACAATTTACGCGACTTATAATGTCGCATAAAAACATGCTTCACAGTTTTTCTATCTACTGACTCTCTGACCCATTCTTACCTTTACTTCATATGTGAGTATTTGTAGCATCCTTAGCCGAAAGCTCCGACAGGAAATGAGTTAGAGCGTAAACCGAATTGGAGTGTTCTTTTGAACTGGAAACGTCTTATCCGAATGCAAAATGTGCCACCTTCTCAGGCTGCATTAGCATTAGGCTTTATCGGACTGGGACAGGCTTGGGCTTTATATATTCCTGGATTAGGGGATTCTCTTCGCCCTTTTATGGCTGCAATTGGTGCCATATTACTGCTACCCGTTCTTTTGAAGTATTTCACCAGTTACAGAACCTTCATTAACGATATTCGCCACCCTTTAAGTGGCAGTTTGATGGCACCAATGAGCATGGCGTTATTGGTTCTGGCAGACTACCTTGCCTTGGTTTCTCAAACTCTTGCCTACCCAATTTGGTTTGCGGCTTTGCTATTGCATTTCACCATGATGGTGCTCTTTTTTAGCTTTCAAGCCATGAACTTTAAAATGTCTAACATCGTACCTAGTTGGTTTCTATACCCAGTCGGTTTGATTAGCAGTTCTTTAGCCGGTACGCAGTTTGGCTTAACCGTATTCTCTGAAACGCTGGCGAGTATTTGCATTACTATTTACTTCTTTATGCTACCGCTCGTACTTTACAGACTGGTTTTTGAAGGTATTTTACCTCGTAGAGCTCGCCCAACTTTAGCAATAATGGCAGCACCAGTTAACCTAACACTCGCTGCCTATTTGGTTAACTTCAAACAACCAGACCCTATTTTAACCGGTGCTCTCGCTGGTATTGCGATAACCATGACACTGATGATTTACCTATGTTACGTGCGTCTAATGCGCTTGAAGTTCCAACCTTCAATTGCTGCCGTAACGTTTCCTTCCGTAATTAGTGCTATCGCAATGCACCACTTAACCACCTACTTCCAGGCAGACTTTCCACAATGGTACTGGTTACACCGATTCGGTTTCTTCGAACTGACTATTGCGACAATACTCGTTATTTGGGTTTCGGGAGGTTATGTGAAAATGTACTGGCCAGAGTTTTTCAGCACTAAGAGTGTTGTTAGCAAATTCAAAAACTAGTTTACATTCGAGGCGCTGATTCTCGTAGTAAGCTTATAAGCCTCACCAGTCAATACTCGCTGCTTCTGAGAGTAAGCAATTAATGACTAATGAGGCTGTTTAAAATGGCATTAATTTTAGATTAATCCTTCGGGCGTAAAATGATCATCGCCCCTTTCTCTTCTTCACTGTCGTTGTTCAATATTGGGCTAACCTGAACTTCAACCAGGTAGGTTTTGTTTGGCTCACTTAACTTTCTGATCTGCACTTGGCCACTGTACTCACTGGCCGTTTCTAGCGCTCGATATAACCAGTTCGATACACTAGGCGCATTTTCATCTACACACACTAGTAGCAGCTCAAAATCTTGGTCGTATACGTCTCGAGAATCAATTTTCAACCATTCTGCGGCGGCAGGATTGCAGTAATCAATTTTGCCTTGGCTGTCGACCGTAAATATAAAATCACTGATCGAGTAGAGCAGCAGCTGACTGAATTGATGCTGTTGGTATAAGTTGTTATAAATCTCACTGAATTTATTACTTAAAATACCGATCTCGCCATGTTGAGAGTATTGATACGGCTTTAAGTCTTCAGCAAGTTGAGAACCGTTCACCTGGTTAAGCCACTCAATCAACTTCTTGATTGGTTTCGTCACCGTCGCCCTTAAAATCACAAGTAATACGGCTGTTAAAGCCAGAAGCATCAGTATTTCAGGTATCAACCACCGCCATATTGACTGGCTAAAAGACTCTTCTCGTTTGATTTCAAGTTCTACCAATAGTGGTAATGGGAACTCTTTTGAAACAAAAACGCTATACACGCCTTTGATCTTTTTGTCGCCAAAAATGATCTCAGACTTTTTGACTTCCCATCGTTTGCCAAAACGTACAAGTTTCACGACATCAGGCTGAACCATATTAATCACATTCATCGACTCACCGAGAACAGTACTAATCGATTCTAGAGAACGTTGGTTTAACTCTTTTATTAGGGTAATTCGGCCATTTGTTAGAGCTTTTCCAGAATTGTCACTGACTGGCCTAGATACATAAACTAGGATGCGTCCATGTAAAAACACCGCACCGCGATAGGTTTGCTGTTTGTCATAATTCGACATATCAGCAAACGCTTTCCACAATAGTTTGTCTGTCGAGTAATCGTAAGTACTTATGCTATGCAAAGCCTTACCTTCGAGATCATGAATAATAAGGCCGTTCAAATAAGCCGATTCGAGAGAGTCTAAATCCATAGATGAGTTAACGAAGCGATCGGAAGGAGAACTAATATAATTATAGGTCTCGTCCCACTCCCCGTAGTCTTGCGCTAAAACGTCAATTTGATCAATTTTAGACTTCAACAGGTTCAAACCGATTTTCAAGTACTTATCGAGTTGACTAGTCTCAGTCTGCTTACGCTCATCAATCCCAACGAACACTGAAACACCGGTCACAACACCGAAAGTCAGTGTCATTGCCAGTACAAAAATAATGATGAGACGCTTTTCAATTGAATGATGCCATTTCATTACGCTGTCTTTATTCAAGAAAGGAACCCATTAATCATAGGCCTTACAACAAGGCTCTGTTTATATATTCGAACACCCAAGATGGAATGATGTACTATATATCAACATAAGCAAAAAGACCTCAAATAACTTGAGGCCTTGTCTACTTTAAACCAATATTTTGAACTTAATTAGAAATTGGCATGCGGGCCAAATACCTCGTAATGAACTTGTTCACGCGAAATATTTAGGTTATCAAGCTGCTCTACAATATTTTTCATAAACCCGACTGGGCCACAAATGTAAAAGTCATTTTCCTTAAACCTTTCGTCAGCAGAAAATTCAGCTAGATTCATCAAACCTGTTGCACTATCGGCATTTGGTAATTTAGGGTTGTTGTACCACGTTTTAGCACTCCAGCCATTCGATTGTGTGATGCTAGAAACACGTTCAGAAAATGAGTGTTGCTCTTCATCTTCGCAAGCATGAAGGTAATGCACTGCCTCTGACTTCCCTTGCTTATTTAGGTGCTCTAGCATTGACTGCATCGGCGTGACACCCACACCTGCTGAAATTAGCGTGACTGGTTTATTACGTTCTGTGTAAAAGAAGTCTCCTGCTGGTGCATACAATTCCACTGTGTCACCTTCATTCACAAAATCATGTAAGAAGTTCGATACCAGCCCTTTGTGCTCTGTGTCTACGCCTTCTCTTTTCACTGAAATTCTGTAGCTATTGCCATTTGGTGCCTGAGATAAAGAATATTGACGTACCTCTTTGTACTCACAACCTTGCGGTGTTAACTCAATTCCGATGTACTGACCCGGAGAGTAATCAAGTACTGAGCCGCCATCAGCAGCTTCGAATGTGAAGCTAGTTACTAGCGATGACTCGGTTTTTTTCTCAACAAGTTTAAATTGACGCGCATTTTGCCAACCACCGATGGCTTGTTTACGTTGTAGATAAAGCTCTGCTTCACGGTCAATAAACACTTTCGCTAAAAATAAGTATGCAGCTGTCCATGCTTCTTCTACTTCCTGTGTAAACGCATCCGGTGCTAATTCACGTAATGTTTCGATTAGGTGATGCCCTACGATTTGATAATGCTCAGGTTGAATATTGAAGCTTGTATGCTTATGAGCAATTCTTTCTACAGCCGTTGTTAACGCCGCTAGGTTATCAATGTTTTTCGCATAAGCAGCAATAGCTTCAAATAACGCGACACTCTGACGACCCGTTGCTTGATGCGTCATATTGAAGATGTCTTTAAGTTCAGGGTTGTGAGAAAACATACGCTGATAGAAATAAACCGTCAGCTCAGGACCTGCACTTTCAAGAAGAGGAATCGTAGATTTGATGATATCTATATGTTGATTGTTAAGCATTTTAAACTCCGAACACTAGTGGTTAAGATTAACTTTTGAAGTCAATTTGACCTTATATTATTTTTTTAATGATTATTAGTATCGATTTTCACAATGTATGAGTGCAGTTTTACTTACCCATAAGT
>NZ_JAKJSW010000152.1:0-10502 GCF_050337375.1 Vibrio makurazakiensis
GTTGCGATAACTTCCATATATGTCTTTAAATTAAATAAGGCTGTGTAAGTGTTAAGGGATCTATGAGTTCATTTACGTGGGACAAGAATTTTGAAACCGGCATTGAAGATGTTGATGAACAGCACCAATACCTAGTCGGATTTATCAATCAATATGGAAAATTGCTGTCTGAAAATACGATGTCAATTGACGATATTAGGATCGCTTTGCTCGATTTAACCCGCTACGCGGAATTTCATTTTAAAGAAGAAGAATCTTTAATGAGAGAACGTGGCGTGTTTGAGCAACATGTAGATGAGCATATCAAGGTTCATCGTGTTTTCATGCAAGACATCTACAGCATGCAAGCGTTCATTTTGGAAGAAGATCAGTCTTCAGCTAAACAATTATTAGACTTTTTAATCCACTGGCTTGCTTATCATATTCTTGGTATTGATCAGAACATGGCAAGGCAGGTGGCTGCGATTGAAAAGGGTTCGTCGCCGAAACAGGCATTTGAGACTGAAGAAAAGCAACAAGACTCGTCAACCGTTCCATTGCTCGCTGCGCTGAAAGGGCTGTTTGAGCAGGTTTCTGAACGTAATAAACAATTACTTCGCTTTAACCAACTACTTGAAGACAGAGTGGAAGAACGTACTGCGGAACTCAAACGGGCTAACAGGCAGTTAGAAGACTTATCGTTAACTGATGCGCTCACTAAACTTCCCAATCGACGTTGTGCTTTAAAGCGCTTGGCGGTTCATTGGCAAGACGCAAAGGAATTAGGAACGCCTTTAGTCTGTATCATGATAGATGCGGATCACTTCAAACGAATTAATGACACTTGTGGTCACGATGCGGGTGACTTGGTTTTGCAAACCCTAGCCAGAGAATTGAAAAACGCATTTCGCAGTGATGACATTGTGTGTCGCTTAGGTGGTGATGAGTTTTTGGTGATTTGCCCAGAAACAGACCTAAAAGGCGGTATGTACGCTGCAGAAATGACTCGCCAAAAGGTTTCAGAACTTCAAATTGAAACTGGAAATCAATTGTGGATTGGCAGCATTAGCGTAGGCGTTTCGGAAATGACCCCGAAATTTTCGTCGTTTAACGAGCTAATAAAATCGGCCGACCAATCTGTTTACCTGGCAAAAGATTCTGGAAAAAACTGCGTCCGTTCTATTCAAATTTAACGGATAGTTCACACCTAATTTAAGATGCAGCACTGATATATGTACTGCATCTTTCCAATATCCTTCATATCTCATTAACTTTGGCGTGTTTTTAGCCAATAACTTGTTCTTTTCGCGATTCAATTTGGCATTAGTAGCGTGTTTGATTACTATGTGTAGCTATCTAAAAAACTAATCATCCGATACGGACACTACCAACTGGTAGATGAGGAAATGATGCAACATCTAGAAGAGATCATTGCTAATGCAACGACTGCTATTGATACAGCAGATTCGTTAGTCGCACTTGATGAAGTGCGAGTTCAGTATTTAGGTAAGAAGGGTGAACTAACTTCACAACTTCAAAGCCTAGGTAAACTTCCACCTGAAGAGCGTCGTACTGCTGGTCAAGAGATCAACAAAGCGAAAGGTGCTGTTCAACAAGCGATCGCAGCTCGCAAAGACGCACTACAACGTGCAGAGCTTGAAGCGAAACTGGCTGAAGAAACTATCGATGTGAGCCTACCAGGTCGTCGCATTGAGAACGGTGGTCTTCACCCTGTTACTCGCACTGTTGAGCGTATCGAACAGTTCTTTGGTGAGCTTGGTTTTAACACTGAGTCTGGCCCTGAGATCGAAGATGCATTCCACAATTTTGATGCACTAAACATCGCAGACGATCACCCAGCTCGTACTGATCACGATACTTTCTTCTTCAACCCTGATCTAATGCTACGTACGCACACTTCTGGTGTTCAAATCCGTACGATGGAAAATGGCAAACCGCCTTTCCGCTTCATTGCTCCGGGTCGTGTTTACCGTAACGATTACGATCAAACTCACACGCCAATGTTCCACCAAGTGGAAGGTATGTTAGTTGATGAGAACGTAAACTTCGCACAACTTAAAGGCATTCTTAACGATTTCCTTTGTAACTTCTTTGAAGAAGAAGTTGAAGTGCGTTTCCGTCCTTCATTCTTCCCGTTCACAGAGCCTTCAGCTGAAGTTGACGTGAAACGTAAAGATGGCAAATGGCTAGAAGTTCTAGGCTGTGGCATGGTTCACCCTAACGTACTTCGCTCTGTTGGCATCGACCCTGAGAAATACTCTGGTTTTGCATTCGGTATGGGTGTAGAGCGTCTAACGATGCTTCGTTACGGCGTAAATGACCTTCGTGCGTTCTTCGAGAACGACCTTCGTTTCCTTAAACAATTCAAGTAATCCGGGGCAGTCAAAACTATGAAATTCAGTGAATCTTGGCTACGCGAGTGGGTTAAACCTGCAATTAACAGCGAAGAGCTAGCTCACCAAATCACTATGGCTGGTTTGGAAGTTGACGATGTAGAACCTGTTGCTGGTGAATTCACCGGCGTTAAAGTAGGTAAAGTGGTTGAGTGCGGTCAGCACCCAGACGCAGACAAACTACAAGTAACAAAAATTGATATCGGCGAAGAAGAGCTTTTAGACATCGTATGTGGTGCATCTAACTGTCGTCTTGGCCTAACTGTAGCAGTAGCAACAGTTGGCGCAGTACTGCCTGGTAACTTCAAAATCAAGAAAGCAAAACTACGTGGCGTTCCATCGCACGGCATGCTTTGTTCTTTCTCTGAGCTAGGTATCGACGTAGAGTCTGACGGCATCCTTGAGCTGCCAGAAGGCACAACGCTAGGTATGGACGTACGTGAGCTTCTTGAGCTTAACGACGTAACTATCGACGTAGACCTAACAGCAAACCGCGCAGACTGCTTCAGCATCCGTGGCCTTGCTCGTGAAGTTGGCGTACTAAACCGCGCAGACGTTACAGAGCCAACAGTTGAAGCTGTTGCAACAAGCATTGAAGACACAGTATCTGTTGAAATCAAAGCAACTGATGCATGTCCACGTTACCTTGGCCGTGTGGTTAAGAACGTAAACGTGAAAGCGGAATCTCCAATCTGGATGCAAGAAAAACTGCGCCGTTGTGGTATCCGTTCAATCGACCCTGTTGTAGACATCACAAACTACGTGATGCTAGAGCAAGGCCAACCAATGCACGCATTTGATCTAGCTAAGATCGAAGGCGGTATCGTGGTTCGTCTAGCAGAACAGGGCGAAAAGCTAACACTTCTAGATGGCAACGAAGCTGAACTAAACAGCAAAACTCTTGTTATCGCAGACCAAAACAAAGCACTAGCAATCGCTGGTATCTTTGGCGGTCAAGATTCAGGTGTTACAACTGAAACGACAGACGTACTTCTTGAAGCTGCATTCTTCGCACCGGATCACATCCGTGGTCGCGCACGTGCTTACGGCCTTCACACTGATTCTTCTCTACGTTTCGAACGTGGTGTGGATTCAACTCTACAAGCAGCAGCAATGGAGCGTGCAACACAGCTTCTAGTTGAAATCTGCGGTGGTGAAGTTGCGCCAGTAAACGGCAGCGAATCTGAAGCTGATCTACCAAAAGCAAACGTAGTTGCACTGCGTCGCGCTAAGCTAGACAGCCTACTAGGTCACGAAATTCCATCTACAGACGTAGTGGAAATTCTTACTCGCCTAGGCTGTGAAGTAGAGACGACAGAAGCTGGTTGGACGGCAACGTCTCCATCTTGGCGTTTCGATATCGCAATCGAGCAAGACCTAATTGAAGAAGTAGGTCGTATCTACGGTTACGATAACATTCCAAACCAAGCGCCTAAAGCGGCACTTAAAATGAATGACCACAAAGAAGCTAACCAACCGCTTAAGCGCGTTCGTGATCTTCTTGTAGACCGTGGCTACCACGAAGCAATCACATACAGCTTCGTAGAACCAGAACAGCAAAAGCTTGTTGTACCTGGTGTTGAGCCGCTAATCCTGCCATTCCCAATCTCTGCGGACATGTCAGCAATGCGTCTTGGCCTAATTCAAGGTCTTCTAAACACAGTTGTTCACAACCAGAAGCGTCAACAGTCTCGCGTTCGTCTATTCGAATCAGGCCTACGTTTCATCCCTGAAGCAACTGCTGAAAACGGTATGCGCCAAGAAATGATGCTTGCGGGCGTTATCTCTGGTACTCGTGGCGAAGAGCACTGGGACATTGCAACTAACACTGTAGATTTCTTCGATCTTAAAGGTGACCTAGAAGCAGTTCTTGAGCTTTCTGCAAACGAAATCGTATACAGCTTCAAAGCAGCTAAGCACCCAGCACTTCACCCAGGTCAAACTGCGGCTATCGTAGTAGACGGCAAAGAAGTGGGTATCATTGGTACTGTTCACCCAGAACTAGAGCGTAAGTTTGGTCTTAACGGCCGTACTATCGTATTCGAAATCGAATGGGCAGCTATCAACACTCGCGTGCTTCCAGAAGCAGTAGCAGTATCTAAGTTCCCTGCAAACCGTCGTGATATCGCAGTAGTTGTTGACGAAGCAGTAGCTTCTGGCGACATTGTAGAAGCGTGTATCGCAGCTGGTGGCGAATTCCTAACAGGCGCTAAACTGTTCGACGTATACGTTGGTCAAGGCGTTGAAGAAGGTAAGAAGAGCCTAGCAATCGCACTTAGCCTACAGTCTGTAGAACGCACACTAGAAGATGCAGACATCGCTGGTTCAGTAGATGCTATCGTAGCTGCAATCTCAGAGAAATTCGGCGCAGCACTYCGCGACTAATCTCTTCTGATAGATAGAAAACCAAAGGCCTCGCATTGYGAGGCCTTTTTTGTTTTTAGGTAAAATGGCGCTAATTCATTATTGGACAAAAGCTTCCTAGAACAGTTAAGACTCTCTTACACGAGCCTGTCTAGGGTATTATACGGTAAAAATTTGCACTCGATAGTGTCTGTTTCTGTCACAAACTAACAACCCGATTTCTGGGTAAGTAGGTAGAGTAAGTGCGTAAAAACGGCTCTGAAGTATTACGAGTGCGTCAGATGAGCATTTTGAGGTGCTAAATTGGTTATTTACCATAATGGACATATCACGCATCGAAAGTGCAGGAAGAAGTGCGCTTTCATAACTAATTGTATTGATAGTACAATACGGAAAAATTGAATTGGTATTTTTTTATGGTTAAACGATTTGAGTCTCTTGATGCTTTTCGAGGGCTGTGTGCTATCTCTGTGGTTGTGTTTCACATGCACCTTGTGGGGAGCATAACAGAACTAAGCTTTTTTAGAGGCAGCGCTATCTTTGTTGAGTTCTTTTTTGTCCTAAGTGGTTTCGTTTTAGCTCATGGATATGGGTTTCGTAATGACCTGATGTTTAGACCATTTATAAAAGCTCGCTTCTTTAGGTTGTTCCCGTTACATATTGTTATGCTTGGTGTGATGATAATTTTAGAGTTTGGGAAATTATTTGCGTATAAGTTTGCTGGTTTTTCATTTAATAATGAACCATTTACGGGGTCCGGAGCGGTAAGTGAAATTATTCCGAATTTGTTGCTTATACAGTCTTGGACAACTTTTACAAACCCTCTAACGTTTAACTATCCATCTTGGAGTATCAGTGTTGAGTTCTATATGTACATTTTACTGTTTATTTCAATATTCCTTTTTAAAGGAAGAAAAGCTTTAGGTTGGGCTCTTGTATCATTGATTATGTTATATGGTATTTTTGTTGATAGTGATTCCTTAACTAAAGAAGTTTTCAGAGGGTTGTCTTGCTTCTTTGGTGGTGCTTTTATGTATACTTTTTATAGGAAAATAGAACATCTTAAATTAAGTTTTACCTTCGCATCTATAATCGAAATCTTATCAATATTCTTGGTTGTATATGTTGTTTCTTCTGACTTTGAAAATAGAACCATATTTGCAATCGCTTTGTTTTTTATAGTAGTAACTGTTTTTGCTTTTGATTATGGTGTTATTTCTTATCTTTTAAAGAAGAAGCCATTTCAAATTGCAGGAAAGTTGTCATATTCAATTTATATGATTCATGCTGCATTTCTTTTTTGTTTAACTTCATCTGTAATGGTTCTTCAGAAAGTCACAGGGATAGAAATGACTCCAATGGTAGACGGTACGAGGTTTTTAACAGTTGGTGATGCTTGGCTGAATAATATTTTAGCCGTTTTTATAGTTGGTCTTGTTCTGTTGGTATCAACGCTTACATATAACTTTATTGAGTTAAAGGGTCAGCAGCTAGGTAAACGCCTTTAACATAAACCTTGTTGTACGCACCAAAGGTCTAGAGGCTGACCATTCAGCGCCTTTCTTGTTTGTCCTGTCACACAATTGGACAGAAATGAGTTGATTAAGCCGCCACCATAGAAAAGTTAATTATCTAAATCACCATTGACCCGTCAGCAACTTCACACTTTATAGCGCCCATATTGGTTGAGAGGGGCGCTTTCTGTGTTCCCTCCAAAGTAAGTAGAGAGACACTATGGAACGTTTGATTCTAAACATCACACTCTTGGTATTCATGGCACTTGGTAGCATGAGTACCATGGCTCATGATTCAACAGTTAAGTACGGGATTGCGATATATCACGATGGTGAGCAAATTGCGTATGGAAAAAGTGGGTGTGGGGAGACTGCGCTGTCCTTCATTCACGGTTGGAGCTTAGATAGTAGGCTTGGTTAAAAATCGAATAGCATGTCGGAAAAGATCTTTCTCGATTCTGGACTATTGTCACGATGTGTCACGTATTCGACATGGTCGTTTGTGCTCGCTGATGGTGACAGTTTTACGCTCCATAGTGCATTGAATTGATTTGGTACTATTGAATATCGAACATCTATAATATGTAGCTTATCGTCGGGGGATCTCGCGAGAAATCCGTTTGAAAACTGTCTGAAACGTTCAATGTCTTTACCTTGTTGAGAATTAAGGTCGAGCCACGGAAAATCTCGGCTTAGGTTTAGTTTTTCGATGGTCTCACCGCGATATGTTTTTATTGAACGAGCCGCTCGAATGGCATCAACATGGTAGTCCTCCTCCGTTTCGTAAATGACCTTCCAAACCAAAATATTCGCGAAAGTCGGCTTGGCTTCTAATCGAATCGGTACGTGTTGGCGTTCTTTAGCAAGTTGCCATCCTACCGCCTCAGCCCTATCTCTTTGAAGCATACCGAGCGTGGGATAAGTTAACGCCCAAACAACGGCAATACGTGCAAGCCAAGCGTTTCGTTTTAGTATTGAGAATACGAGTAATATCAATATGGGAAGAGTGAACACAGGATCAATCACAGACACAGCATTCCAGGCGTAACGTTCGTTAGTTAAAGGCCAAAACAGCTGAGTACCATAAGAGGTACAAGCATCTAACAATGCGTGAGTGCTATAACCGAGTGCGCAATAAAGCCAGCTTTGCTGAAATGATAGTTGGAGTTTTTTGCCGAGTGGTAGGTATAAAAGCAGAGCACATAGGAAACTGCCAAAAGGGATAAAAAAGAGTGAATGGGTAAACTGTCGATGGAACTCCAAAAAGAGCAAAGGATCGTTTTCAGAACGGATCAATACATCTAAATCTGGCGCCATTCCTGCGACTAGCCCGAAAAAACCAGCGACGAGTAAGTGCTGTTTTTTGCTCACAGATAGAGAGAGGGAGGCGCCCAGTACACCTTGCGTTAGTGGGTCCATCATTAACTCATTGATTATGTATTAATTAATAGTAGATGATTCGCTGAGCTTCTCCACTCCAAATGCCAGTAATGCTAGTGAACGCCGCACATTATCACCGGCTTTAGTCACTCAATTTCTCCTACCTTCAGCCAATGATAGTGATAGAATCCCCGCATTAGAACTATCGAGAAACTAGGTATTTATAAACAATGTTTATCCATCATGTTAACGGCATCGACTGGCTGGTGATTACCGCCTTTGAAGAACTGAAACCGATGTTTATCGAAGATGCTGGTCCAATTCCATCTTACTTCTCTAGCAGCAGTGAATTGAGCCTGATTGATCAAGCTAAACGCAGCTATGGGTATTTACCTACACTTCGCGGTGTAATCACCGATACCGGCACGTATCAAAGCAAAGATCTTGAAGAAGATTTGAACCCGCAGCTTGCGTGTATCGTTGAGGGGAGAGGACGTGTGTTTATCTATCACGGCGACTATGTGGCTTTTGTGGATGACGAGCAAACCTTTATTACCCGAATGGACTGAAAATTATTCAGTAAGTTGAAATAGGCGAATTGGTATCCCAAGTCGTTCATCTGCAAGCATTTCGTTTATTAAAGGGTGTGACAAAACCAAGTGGTTGAATACGTTAATACCACTGGTTTAGGTATCTCATGAACTGATTGGCTTTAAGCAAAATACAAGTCAGTACAATTGAAAATTAATTGTACTGACTAATGACGATAAGAAATAGAACCTAGATTGATAACCCACCAGATCCCGCAGTAGCAATCCCTACCCACATTTGTGATTTCGCTAAGATTCTTAATTCATCACCATGAATTGATTTAAACGTTTCATGCGCTACTTGGCTATTTTCAGCTTCTATAATGTCACCTATGAGCTCAAACCCTTGCTCAATGAGTTGTTCATTTTCCGTTGTAAATGAAGGGCTATTTACATCTAAATGTATTGAGATTTTATCTTTTTTATAAAATTGAAATTCAGCCATACTCACACCCTAATTGGTCATTAAACGATCAAGATCATGGTAATTAATGAGATAGCTAACATCAATTAATTCCTTATATAAAACTGTGTCCAGATGTTTAGAGCTTCTCGTCTATTTGGCAGAGCATGGAATGAGGGGGAAGGCCAGGGTATATCGGTCTAAGTAGGATAGAACGTAAGGAGAGTTCAGTATTTCTAATCTGCTTCGGGCAAGCCTGACTCGTTCAACAACATTCCCTTCTTTTCTCAATCAAAGTACACCTCTGTTCAGCTAGGTATATACTTCAAAATAGGGTCCAGCACCTAACTAGTACGGCTTAGCTCGTAATTAAGCATTCTCTACCTTGGTTACACACTTAGAAATTACGTTACGAAGCGTTTTGGATAATAGAGTAAGAGGAATAGGTATGATCTTTATAGAAAAGGGAAACGCCAGTCTCCATGTGACAAACAATCAGTGTCAGGTTTCGTGCTTTTAATATGATATATAGGTGCGTGCGCGCGTTTAATCATGGTGTATTAAAGTCAATGATGCAGCTGATGGTTTTGTTATTGTCTGCTGTTAGCTTCGGCTCAAAAAGTGAAGTGATCAACATCTATACTGAGCACTTTCCTCCTTACAACTTCCAGCATGAAGGCGAAATGGCTGGTGTCTCGGTAGAGATCATACGTGAAGTCATGGATTCGACAGGTTTTGATTACCAAATCATGTTCAACCCTTGGATCAGGACTATGACTGAAGCCCGAAGAGATCCAAATGGTTTGATATTTTCAATAGCCAGACGCTCATTCAGAGAGGAACAGTTTTTGTGGGTATCAAAACTCGTCCCTGCAACTCAGTCAGTGTTTGCCTTAAGTGAAAGAGATGACATTGTCTTAGAAACAATCAGTGATATCTCTAAGTACAGCGTGACAACTGAGATAGATGACTCCAGAGAGATCTTGCTCAAAGAACAAGGTATCGACATTAATCAATTTATCAGGCTCTCTGGGCCCAATGCGCGGTTCATACAATATGAATTATTGAAAAAAGGCAGAGCTGAACTCTGGCCCATTCCCGATGCTGTAGCGTTTTATGTGGTAAAAGAACTCGGTGAGCCTTCTTCTAGCATTGCGAAAAAATTAGAACTCGATGGCGACGGTGATTATTACTTAGCTGCCAACCTCAATTTCCCTGAAGATAAGTTAACAGTGATAAAGGAATTATTGGATTCTTATAAGCGAACAGAACAATACAAAGAACTATTGACCGAATGGGGACTAAAGCAAAACTAACTGAAGAAGGCTTATACGCTGGGATGACTAGGTTAATGAAAGCAGTTAAGTAGAGGATTTGTAGTCGTTCGATAGATAAAACTAAGGCCTCGCGTTTACGAGGCCTTTTGATCTTTGTGGGAGTGACAATAAACCGATTTCTAACAAATTGTGAGACAGAAGCCTTCTAGCCCACACGAATTAGAGTCGTTGTTATCATTACCAGATATCTTCGATTAAAGAGTCTTTGAGTTGCGCTGCTGCGGCAATGTTCTCTGTAGACATGTATTGCTTCACGTCTACTATCTCTTTGTCTGCATCAGGTTTTCCGTATTCCTGCGCAACTTCAAACCATGCTAGCGCTTTAACAAAATCGCTCAATGTACCGTGACCGTTACGGTAAGCATAACCTACTGCATATTGGCTATAAGCGTTGCCCTGCATTGCGGCATTCGTGTAATACTCTAACGCTTTTTTGGTATCTGTGGTTTTGAAATTACACGGTTTGTTATACTCAGAATAAGAGTAAATATCCCCCATCTTTGCATAGGAAAGGGTATGTT
>NZ_JAKJSW010000153.1:0-10460 GCF_050337375.1 Vibrio makurazakiensis
ATTTAGTATAGAGCCAATAAATCGAACAGTGCTTTTAATTCTGCACTATAGTGCTTATGATACCCTTAATTACTAGTGCTTTCAGAGCAAGGATAACTGCGAAATTATGCCTACTACTGAACTTGTGAGAGTAGAGAACCTCAGTTTCTCACGAGGCAATCGAACTATTTTTGATAATGTCACCTTACAAGTCCCTAAAGGAAAAATAACCGCCATTATGGGGCCATCGGGGATTGGTAAGACGACGCTATTGCGCTTAATCGGCGGTCAAATCCTTCCTGAGTCAGGAGATATCTGGTTTGACGGTGAGAATATCCCATCATTATCTCGTCGCAAATTGTATCGTGCTCGAAAAAAGATGAGCATGCTATTCCAGTCGGGGGCGCTATTCACCGACCTTAACGTTTTTGACAATGTTGCATTTCCATTAAGAGAGCATACGGAACTCAATGAAGCATTAATTCGTACTATTGTTTTGCTGAAATTAGAGGCTGTTGGTCTTCGAGGGGCTGCTGAGTTGATGCCAAGTGAACTTTCGGGTGGCATGGCAAGGCGTGCGGCGCTCGCGAGATCTATAGCACTTGACCCAGAACTTATCATGTATGACGAACCGTTTGTTGGCCAAGACCCAATTACGATGGGGGTTTTGGTTGAACTGATTCGAAATTTAAACCAAGCGTTGGATCTAACTTCTATCGTCGTTTCGCATGATGTACCAGAAGTTATGAGTATTGCTGATTTAGTTTATCTGTTGGCCGATGGAAAAGTGATAGCAAGCGGCTCACCTGATGAACTGCGAGCAAACTCCGACCCTAGAGTTCAGCAATTTCTTCAGGGTGACGCCGACGGACCAGTTCCATTCCGCTTTCCAGCAAAAAGCTTAGAAAAGGATTTGTTCTAATATGATTTCAAATTATGTCGCAAGTGTTGGTAGACGCTCGCTTGCAATATGTGAAGCATTTGGCCGAGCAAGTTTGATGCTATTTGGTGCGTTAGCTGGTGTCCCTAGGTTCAAGAACTTTCCACTGTTAACTAAGCAGCTTTACAGTGTTGGCGTACAGTCTCTGGCTATTATTATCGTATCGGGTTTGTTTATTGGCATGGTGCTGAGCTTACAGGGCTATGTCATTTTGATCGATTACGGCGCTGAAGGCAGCTTAGGTCAAATGGTTGCTTTGTCATTACTTCGCGAACTTGGCCCCGTTGTGACTGCATTATTGTTTGCTGGCCGAGCTGGCTCCGCATTGACTGCTGAAATAGGTCTAATGAAAGCAACAGAACAGCTATCTAGTTTAGAAATGATGGCGGTTGACCCTTTAAAGCGAGTCATTGCACCTCGATTATGGGCGGGTCTTATTTCAATGCCGTTACTTGCTATGATTTTTATGGCGGTTGGTATTTGGGGAGGTCAATTGGTCGGTGTTGATTGGAAAGGTATCGATCATGGGAGCTTCTGGTCTGCAATGCAGTCGTCAGTAGAGCTAGGTCGTGATATTGGCAACAGTATGATCAAATGTATGGCATTTGCCATTACTGTCACTTGGATTGCTTTATTCAACGGTTATGACGCAGTACCAACTTCGGAAGGTATTAGCCGCGCAACAACACGCACGGTTGTGCATTCTTCTCTAGCGGTATTAGGGCTAGATTTTGTACTTACAGCATTGATGTTCGGGAATTAATCATGCAACAAACACGAAAATTAGAGTTATGGGTAGGCAGCTTCGTGCTTGCTGGTATTTGCGCAATCTTGGTAATGATTTTTCAAGTAGCTGACGTTAAAGGTATTGGTTCGGGTAATACTTACAACCTTAAAGCAACGTTCGATAATATTGGTAGTTTAAAGGTCCGTTCACCCGTTAAGGTTGGCGGTGTTGTCGTAGGACGAGTGAATAGTATTCAATTAGATCCTGAAAGCTATTTACCAGTCGTGTCCTTGTCAATTGATGGTCAGTACTCTCAATTCCCAGATACATCGAGCGCTCAAATCCTTACGTCTGGTTTGATCGGTGAGCAATACATAAGCCTTGTTCCCGGTTTCATCTTTGAAGATGAAGAGATGCTAGTCGATGGAGACTACATTGAAGATACTAAATCAGCGTTAGTCTTAGAGGATTTGATTGGTCAGGTACTGTATAGCGTTGGCGGTTCAGACGAGTCGGCAGAGAAGGAATAAGCATGAAGACATTATTTTTAGTAATAACTACGTTTCTTTTTTCATCTCAATTGCTTGCTGAAGAGATCGACCGTACTCAACCTTACGAGATGATGAGACAAGTYGCTCAACAGTCATTTGAGCGTCTTAAAAGCGAACAAGCGAATATTCAGCAGAACCCTGAGTTATTGAAGGTGATTGTTGAAGAAGAGTTGATGCCTTATGTCAATTCGAAGTACGCAGCATTGAAATTGTTAGGCCCTAATTTAAAGGGAGCCAAGAAAGCAGATGTCGGTATTTTTATTGATGCATTTAGAGATTACTTGGTGACTTCATATGCTCAGGTTCTTACTCAATATACGAATCAAACCATTGAGTTTGGTCCGGCGCCGAAGCTCAAAGATTCAAGTAGGATTACAGGTGTAAAGGTCGATATCGTTGATGCGCCGCGCCCAAATATCAAGTTAGAGTTTAAGCTTCGTAAAGATAAGAAAACGGGTGAATGGAAAGCATACGACATGGTAGCAGAAGGTATTAGCCTACTATCAAGTAAGCAATCTGAATGGAATACTAAAATCCGTCAGCAGGGCATTATTACGGTAGCTGAAGAGCTAGAAGAGTTGGCTAAACAGCCGATTCGTTTTGAGAGCAAGCTGTAATGACGCACTCTCAATGGAAAGAGCTGAATGAAAGCGACTTTGAATTGAGTGGCGATCTAGATCGAGAAAGTGTTCCCGCATTGTGGAAGACGTTATCTTGTTCAAAGTTTGTTCAAACAAGTGCTCAGGTTGATTTAAAAAGTGTCAAACGTATCGATTCTGCAGGAATGGTGATGCTAATTCACTTAATAGAGCATGCAAAAAATCAAAACTGTCATATAATGCTCAGTTTCGTGCCAGAACAATTACGAACGTTGTTCCAATTGAGCAATATCCAGCCATTGATGGCAGAACATATAAAAGATTAGGCAGGGGTAATTTGTGGACAGCACAAAAGTACAAGAATTATTAGCAGAGGCATTAAACCTTCAAGAGATTATCGCGAAAGGTGAAGGTAGCCACTATGAAGTTATCGCCGTAGATCCATGTTTCGAAGGTATGAACCGTGTTAAGAAGCAACAGCTGATCTATGGTCCATTGATGGAATACATTCAACGTAACGATATCCACGCTCTTTCTATCAAGGCTTTCACGCCTGAAGAATGGGAACGTGATAAGAAACTGATGTCTCTGTAAGGTTTAAAATGGAAAAGTTTCGAGTTATTGGATCGCAAGAACCACTAAGTGGTGACGTGACGATCTCTGGTGCTAAGAATGCAGCACTACCTATTTTATTTGCAGCAATCCTTGCGGAAGAGCCTGTAGAAGTGAGCAACGTGCCTCACTTACGTGACATTGATACAACGATGGAGCTACTTAAGCGTTTAGGCGCAAAAGTATCCCGCAATGGCAGTGTCCACGTTGATGGTAGCGAGATTAACGAATATTGCGCACCTTACGATCTAGTTAAAACAATGCGTGCATCTATTTGGGCTTTAGGCCCTTTAGTTGCTCGTTTTGGTCAAGGTCAAGTTTCATTACCAGGTGGCTGCGCGATTGGCGCCCGTCCTGTTGATTTACATATTCATGGTTTAGAGCAACTTGGTGCCACCATTGCTTTAGAAGATGGTTATGTAAAAGCAAGTGTTGATGGCCGTTTGAAAGGCGCTCACATTGTCATGGATAAAGTGAGTGTCGGCGCGACAATCACAATCATGTGTGCAGCAACGCTAGCAGAAGGTAAAACTGTGTTAGATAACGCGGCTCGCGAGCCTGAGATCGTTGATACTGCTGATTTCTTAAATCAGTTAGGTGCGAAAATCTCTGGTGCGGGTACGGATACTATTACTATCGAAGGTGTAGAGCGTTTAGGTGGTGGTAAGCATAGTGTTGTTGCTGACCGTATCGAAACTGGTACTTTTTTAGTAGCAGCGGCTGTATCTGGCGGTAAAGTGGTTTGTCGCAATACCAGTGCTCATCTTCTAGAAGCAGCATTAGCGAAGCTAGAAGAAGCGGGTGCTAAGGTTGAAACAGGTGAAGATTGGATCAGTCTGGATATGACCGATCGTGAACTTAAAGCCGTTAAAATTGTGACGGCACCTCACCCTGGTTTCCCTACTGATATGCAAGCTCAGTTTACTTTATTGAACATGATGGCTAAAGGCAGTGGTGTGATTACTGAAACGATTTTTGAAAATCGCTTCATGCATATCCCTGAACTTCAGCGCATGGGCGCAAAAGCAGAAATTGAAGGTAATACAGCAATCTGTGGTGAAACTGAGAAGCTAAGCGGCGCTCAGGTTATGGCGACAGATCTACGTGCTTCGGCAAGCCTTGTTATTGCCGGCTGTATTGCGAGCGGTGAAACCATCGTAGATCGTATTTATCACATCGATCGTGGTTATGACAAAATTGAAGACAAGCTATCAGCACTAGGCGCAAATATTGAGCGTTTTCGCGAGTCAGGTTAAACTGACGAATAGTTTGGATTAAGCTTAAAGCCGAAACTTAGGTTTCGGCTTTTCTATAAGTAGTACTAAGTTAGCAAAGTGACTTAGGTTCGTGGAGAACAAAAATGATTGCACTATTCCGTATACTCGCTCTGGCAATATTTGCAGTAGTGATGTTTGTGTTTGGCTGTGGCTATTGTCTATTTAGCCCTCGTAACCCTAAACATGTATTTACCTTCGGTCGTTACTTTGGCCGCATGTCTAAAGTTTTCGGTATTACTTTAGATTTACGAATCCCAGAAGATGCGTACTCTCGTGGGCAACATGTTTATATTGCTAACCACCAAAATAACTGGGATCTATTTACTGTATCTTCAGCCGTGACGCCTAAAGTCGTGACAGTTGGTAAGAAGAGCTTAGCGTGGATGCCACTGTTTGGTCAGTTGTACTGGCTTACGGGTAATATTCTAATTGATCGTGCAAACCGTTCAAAAGCTGTTGGTACTATTGACCAAGTCGTTAACAGCCTGAAAGGCAGTGACGTTTCAGTATGGATGTTCCCAGAAGGGACTCGTTCACGTGGCCGTGGTTTGCTTCCTTTTAAAACGGGTGCGTTCCACGCAGCAGTTGGAGCTGAATTACCAATCATTCCTATTGTATGTAGTTCGACTGGTGGGATTAAACTTAACCGTTGGAATAATGGTCATGTGATTGTGGAAATGCTGCCACCAATCAGTACTGAAGGTTATGAAAAGTCTAATATCCGTCAGCTGGCTAATACTTGCCGCGAACAGATGAAAGAAAAACTTGAAGCTTTGGATAGCGAAGTTGAAATGTTAAACCAAAAGAAAGTCGCATCTAACTAATTGGTAGATTAGCTAGTTTTAGGTTTCAAGTTAATAAAAAGGTTGCTAGTGATAGCAACCTTTTTTGTATTTGAAGCAGAGTAATTTATTACTATTTACGAACCGCAATCGCTTCGATTTCGATACCAACATCTTTTGGTAGACGAGCTACTTCAACACAAGAACGAGCTGGGTAGTTTGCTACGCCGTGCTCGTCGAAGAACTTGCCGTATACTTCGTTTACTGTACCGAAGTCATTTAGGTCTTTAACGAATACCGTTAGTTTAACGATGTCTTTTACTGTTAGGCCTGAAGCTTCAACAACCGCTTGAACGTTATCTAGAGATTGACGAGCTTGCTCTGCGATATCTGCAGATACTTCACCTGTCGCTGGGTTTACAGGGATTTGACCAGAAGTCAGAACCATATTACCTAGGTCAACACCTTGTACATATGGGCCGATTGCTGCTGGAGCTGATTCTGTGTGAAGTACTTTAGTCATGTGTTATTCCATCTATTTATAGGGTAAAAGCGAAATTCAGTGTGCCTTCAAACTATTGAGAGGTAAAGAGTAAAATACCCCGCACAAGCGAGGTATTTCATAGTTTTGACACTCAATCTCGGGGAGATGAAATGAAGTACAGTGATGCCTATCTTTCTGTCACAATTTCACGCGAGAATACTTTTTCACAGTATTTGCATTTAAGACGAACATTGTCGTTCTTTTCAAAAATCTTAAAGCTGCTTTCAACAGGTTCATTATGCGTAATACAGTTGGTATTTGGACACTCAAAAACATCGTTGATTTGTTCAGGTAACTCTAAAGCGAGCTTCTTAACGACTTCGTAATCTTCAATTTGGTTGACCGTTGCATGTGGTGCATAAAGTGCCAACTTATTAGCTTGCTCTTCACTTACAAAGACATTTTCAATTTTTAGCAGGTCTTTGCCACCCAGAGCTGAAGACGGTAAGTTTAAACCAATGGTCACTCGTTGATTAGAATTCTGCATATCAAATAACTTCAGTACTTTAATACCGACGTTGGCAGGGATGTGATCGATAACTGTACCGTTTTTAATTGCTTCAACTTGCAATTGAGTTTCTTTAGTCATGATTAATCTCCGTGATTACAGGGTTTCATTTAACACAAGAGCGAGTAATGCTTCACGAGCATAAACACCATTTTCAGCTTGCTCGAAGTAGTAAGCATGTGGTGTCTTATCTACATCTGTTGTGATTTCGTCGACGCGTGGAAGTGGGTGTAGAACTTTTAAATTTTCACGTGCTCCTTCAAGAAGCCCAGCATTAAGAATATAAGCAGATTTGATGTGCGCATATTCAGACTCATCGAAGCGTTCTTTTTGTACACGGGTCATGTAAAGGATATCGAGTTCAGGGATCACACTTTCCATGTCTGTATGTAAGCTGTATTCAATCCCTGCTTCGTCCAGTTCTTCGCAGATATAGTCAGGCATTGCCAGTGCTTCTGGTGCGACAAAGTAGAAACGAATGTTACTGAATTTCGCTAGAGCTTGCGTGAGAGAGTGTACTGTGCGGCCATATTTAAGGTCGCCAACGAACGCAACATTTAGGTTATCTAAGCGGCCTTGAGTTTCTGCAATAGAAAACAAATCGAGTAGGGTTTGTGTCGGGTGTTGGTTAGCGCCATCGCCGGCGTTGATTACAGGTACACCGTTAGAAAACTCAGAAGCAAGGCGAGCTGCGCCTTCTTGAGGGTGGCGCATTACGTAAGCATCTACGTAAGAAGAGATAACCTGTACAGAGTCTGCTAGTGTTTCACCTTTCTTAGCCAGTGAAGTGTTACCACCACTGTCGAAGCCGATAACATCACCACCAATGCGTTGGATAGCTGTTTCAAAAGAAAGACGTGTGCGAGTTGAAGGTTCGAAGAAACAGCTCGCAATCACTTTGTTTTTAATTAGTTCAGGGTTTGGCTCTGCTTTAAGTTGACCAGCAGTCTGAACAATCAATTCAAGCTCTTCACGAGAAAGCTCTGGAATTGAGATGATGTGCTTTTGATAGAGCGAATTTGCCATGATCTTCTTCCCCACAATAATGTATTAGCCATAAAAAAGCCCCCCATAATGGGAGGCTTTAAAAAAGTGCTGAAAAGCAGAATAGACGACCTTGCAAGCATGCTAGCTTACGAGCAATATTCGATTTTTTCACGATATTGATTGGTGTCATTTTCACTACTCTCAGACAAATTGCCGAGAATTATACGCKTTMRATTTGTGAKCGCAAGCGATTACATCAAGCTTTTGACTGTCTGCGTATTTGTCTTGTTCATCCGTTTGTTTTTACAGAGACAGGCTGATTAGCCAAGTGTTGCGACCATAACGGCTTTGATCGTATGCATACGGTTTTCCGCTTCATCAAAAACAATGGAGTAGTCAGACTCAAACACTTCATCTGTCACTTCCAACCCATTCATACCGTACTTATCAGCAACTTGCTGGCCGATCACCGTTTCGTTGTTATGGAAAGCGGGTAGGCAGTGCATGAATTTAACCTGTGGGTTACCCGTAAGCTTGATGACGTCCATATTGACTTGGTAAGGCTTCATTTTCGCTACACGATCATCCCAAGCTTCAGGAGCTTCGCCCATAGAAACCCAAACATCGGTATAGAGGTAATCACAGCCTTTTACGCCTTCAGCTACATCTTCTGTCAGTGTTATTTTTGCACCAGTCGCTTCTGCAATTGCCTGGCATTGTAGAACTAGTTGTTCTTCTGGCCAGAATTCTTGAGGGGCAACTAGGCGAATGTCCATGCCCATTTTTGCAGCGCCAACCATTAATGAATTACCCATATTGTTACGAGCGTCGCCAAGATAAGCAAAGGATACTTGGTGTAATAATTTGCCACGACCATGCTCAAGCATAGTGAGGAAGTCGGCTAAAATCTGAGTAGGATGAAACTCATCGGTTAGGCCATTCCAGACAGGGACACCAGCGTGTTCACCGAGAACTTCGACAATATCCTGGCCGAACCCACGATACTCAATGCCATCGTACATTCTTCCTAGTACACGCGCGGTATCTTTCATCGACTCTTTCTGACCTATCTGGGAACCGGATGGGCCGATATAGGAAACTTGAGCCCCTTGATCGAAAGCTGCGACTTCAAAGGCACAGCGAGTTCGTGTTGATGCTTTCTCAAAGATAAGTGCTATGTTCTTGCCCGACAGTTTCTTTTGCTCAGTTCCTGCATATTTAGCTTTTTTCAGCTCGGTAGAAAGATCGAGTAAAAACTGGATTTCTTTTGGTGTGAAGTCGAGTAATTTTAGAAAGTTGCGGTTGCGAAGATTAAACGCCATATCTCGCTCCTTGAGCTTAGAGAGTCAAATTAGAACCTAGTTAAACATATAAATGCTACTTTTGTGAATAATTATTTTTAATTGAAGCTAAAAAAAGCTGATGTATAACACATCAGCTTTTAGTCAATCTTATGATGGAATTAGAGGTTAAATTCCGTCACGCTCAATTGGACAACTCATACAACGAGCACCACCACGACCACGTCCAAGTTCGTTACCTGGAATAGTCAGAACTTCGATACCAGCTTTATCGTATTTTTCGTTGGTGTAAACATTACGTTCGTAGCCAATGACGGTTCCCGGTTTCACGGTAAGCACGTTATTTGCGTCATTCCATTGCTCACGCTCAGCTTCGTAGCTGTCACCACCAGTTGTAATGATCTTTAGGTGATCAACATCTAGTGCTTTCTCAATGGCACTTAAATAGTTGTCTGCTTTCTCAACACGCATTTCACCATTTTCTTTTGGTGTTAGGCGCCATGTATCTAGGTCTTTACGCACGATCTCTGGGTAAACAGAGAACGTGTCGATATCCATGTGAGTCATCACTGTATCTAAGTGCATACATGAGCGGTGTTTCGGAAGGTCAATCGCGATGACTTCAGTTGCTTGCCCTGACTTAAATAGGTTCGCTGCTAGGTTTTCAACACCTTGTGGTTTTGTACGCTCAGAAATACCGATAAGTACCGCGCCTTTACCAATAACCAGTACGTCACCACCTTCAATGTTGGCATTGTCGTAATGAAGATCTTCATCACCGAAGTACTTAATGAAATCTTGACCGGCGAAGACTGGGTGCCAATGATAAATAGCACGTAGATGATTAGTTTCACGCTGACGGGCAGGCATCATCATCGGGTTAAGAGAAACGCCACCGTATACCCAGCATGAGGTATCACGAGTGAAAAGGTGATTCGGTAGCGGTTCAATAACGAAATCTAATGGGCGGTGCATTTTCGGTAACATCGACGATGACTTAATCGGTAATTCAGAATAAGCCAAGCCACCTAGCAAGATTGTTGCAAGGTGTTCGTTGTCCATTTCAGCCAGGTATTTACGCAAGTCACGCGCAAAAGTCGGCCCATAGCGGAAATCGGAAATCTGCGTGTTGAGCAACCATTCACGAGCTTCTGCAACRTCTAATGTTTCTACCAATAGATTGTGCAGTAGCAATACTTCTACACCTTGATTACGTAGGGTAGAGGCGAAAGCATCATGTTCTTCACCCGCAGCTTCTACAGCTAAAACGTCATCAAATAAAAGTTCATGACAGTTTGAAGGGGTGAGGTGGGTGAGTGCTCGTTCAGGTCTGTTTAATAGAACTCGTCTTAACTGACCAACTTCGGAGCCAACGTACAGCTTACTCATTTTGCATCCTTACTTTTAATCCAACTTCTATTTATGACAAGCTTGGTCGGAATATGCAAGTTTTCAAAATGGTGTATTTAATCAACTAGCGGCTGTATTTTGGATATAAAATCTACAATTATAAGATTATATTCCTTTTTTCACTAAAATCAGCCCATTCTAGTTTGGGGTTATATTTGCGTTAATATGCTTTTATATAGGTAGGTTATTTTAATGCTTTCCCAGTTTATACTGAGTATTTATTCGTTATTATTCACTTATAGT
>NZ_JAKJSW010000154.1:0-10457 GCF_050337375.1 Vibrio makurazakiensis
CTGTTTTACTGAGTTTGGCAGATGCCATATCCCATAAACGACCGACACTACCTTCATCACCACTTTCTGTTACACGGTCCATGTTTTTCATGGTTTCCATGCGCTGATATAAGTCCGTCAGCATTTTTTCTTTACTCGCCTCTAGTTCAGAGACTTGAGCTTGCTGGATAGCGTCAGAGAGTGATTTATACCATTGGTCACAGAAGTAATGAGGGAACATAGGATTGTTAATCCCTTTATTCTTCTCTAAAAGACGGCGTGCTTGTAAATAGAAAGCAGAATGCCATTCAAGCTTCTTCACCACATCATTAATGTCTGAGAAAAACTGCGCCTCACTCCAATAGATTACCTCTTGGTAGAGCGCCAGTTCTTCTTTAAAGCGTTCGGTTTCACATACTTTAGTTACGCGCTTAGTGACCTTACCTCGCCATTTCAGTAGGTGACTTTTAACTGAGCTTTTTACACCGTTATTTTCAGCCATCATCATGATCTGGGAGCGAGCCATAAGATCATTCACGGCAGTATCGATCACGCCAGATTCAGCGAGCATCAAAGCGAGGTTGAGTCCATCAGCACCTAACATTTGCCTACCCCGCTACTCAAAAATCTTGTTCAGGTTTTTAATACGCTGCACGACTTTTGCACTTTCAGCTTGAGTCGACTCTAGTAACTGCCCAATAGACTGAATACTGATTTCCATCGCAGTTGGAAGCTCAGGGTCAATAAAGCTATGTGGCAATGCGCCATGGAAGTCTGAACGCGCCTTACGCAGTTGATGCTCCGCTTCATTTAATTGCTCTAATGCCTTTTCGGCCTTACTAGCCCAAGCAGTATAAGTTTCTTCAGGTAATCCATCATTTGTCACTAAACCAACCAACACTGAACGGTTAGCGATATCTTTGATAACCAATTGGTTCGATGCATCTAAGTCAAATTTCAAACGGCATAAATGTGTATTTTGATTTACGTAGCCGTATGTATCACCACGTCCTTCTTTAACCAGCTTTTCGAAGTCATCTTTGCCAATATACACCCAGCGGCTGTCGCCTTTTTCTGACTCAGAAACGGACATATTACTTTGCAGCAATACCAACTTAATCAAGTTATGTGCAGTGCCGACGCTGTATTTTTTCGCTTTACTGAGATCATACTGGTAAACGTCTTTGCGTAAGATCCCAGAAGTAGTCTCCATAGACAATGACATCGCAAGTTCAGACTCAACAGCCTCTTGAACGTCTTCTAGATCTTCACGGCAAAGTTCGACTTGGCTTTGTACCTCTTGTTGATCAAAAGCGTTGTTCAACGCAAAATCTTTGATCACACTTCGTACAACGTCACGTGACTCAGGGCTGTTCCATAAACAATCTTGTAGCAATAAAAGATCCAGTGGGTTGATTGAATCTCGTCCATTGAAAAACGCGCTCGCTTTCAAAAGCTTCACTGCTTTTTTCCAGCGTCGGTCAGACACATATAAATCAGACTCAGCTAAGCTCGCTCCTTTCGACTCGATGGTTTCTTCCAGCATATTTTTTAGCTGATACAGTTTTTCGAAACCATTATCTGTAAGCTCAAGTTTCTCTAGCTCTTTTTGCCATTGATGATATTCAATGTCCGTGATTGCCAAGCCTTCAGGTATCACCGCTTCTTGTGGAGTTCCAACAGTCAGCATTGATTTAAAGTTTTGCTTGTTTTGAATACGGTTTACAAACACACGTACCAACATACGGTCATATAACGCATCTAATCCACTGTCTTCATCTGGTAGTTCATTAGAAGCTGAAACCAATAAGCGCATAGGGACACGTTCAATATCGCTACCGTTCTTAAAGGTTTTTTCGTTTACTACTGTAAGAAGAGTGTTAAGGATGGCTGGGCCTGCTTTCCAGATTTCATCTAAGAAAACGACTTGCGCGGTAGGAAGATAACCTTTGGTCAAACGAACATAACGCCCGTTGTCTTTTAATTCTTGAATACTGAGTGGGCCGAACACTTCTTCAGGGGTAGAAAACCGCGTCATCAAGTATTCAAAGTAGCTACTATTATCAAAAGCTTGAATAAGTCGTTTTGCAATCAAACTTTTTGCAATACCTGGCGGACCGAGTAAGAAAACACTTTCACCAGCCAGTGCGGCCAGTAAACACAGTTTAATCGTGTCTTCACGTTCGTATACGCCATCAGACAGCGCTGCTGCCAATTTATTGATTCGTTCCGATATTAACGCCTTGTCGGCATGAGAGTAGATGGATGGATTCATCAGAGCGCTATTCCTCGAAACTAAGGGTATCTTCAACTGTATATACCTTTTTATACATTTGTTATTACTTTGTTACAAGTGTATTTTATTATTTGAGGTCTAGTTATATCAGTAATTTAAGATTGTAATTTTCTAGTAATCATAGTTTGCACTTTTGAGAGACAAATCACCTTTAGTGCAGGCTTGGTAAATAGGGTGTTATTTTTTACTGCTTCCACTTTTTTCGTATTGTCGCTATTGTTACCCGTCCCCCCTACTTTTAGGGCTGTTAGCTAGGAAAAGTGACAACAATTGCATGAGCAAAGTTATCCATAAATGGAAATGTATCTCTCTCGTAGAAGAGACCATCAAGTTACCTAACGGAAAAAGCATTGAGCACACCACAATTCATCACCCTGGTGCTGCGGTTATTCTACCGATTACGGCTAACAACCAAGTCATACTCATTAATCAGTTTCGCCCTTCTTTAGGCAAGTGGCTATTAGAGCTTCCAGCTGGAACTATGGAACATGGGGAAATTCCTCTTGAATGTGCTGCCCGAGAACTAGAAGAAGAAACCGGATACAGCGCAGATGAACTTTTCTCGTTAGGCCAAGTTACTCCGCTCGCAGGCTTCTGTGATGAAATTCAATACCTGTTCGTGGCAAAGGGCTTGACGCTCACCTCACGCTATCAGTGCGACGAAGATGAAATCATTGAAGTAATTGAGGTCAGCGTTGAAGAGTTAGAAAACAAAATTAAGAACGATCAAATCACCGACACTAAAACCATTGCTTGCTTGAGCAAAGCCAAGCTCTGTGGCTATTTATAGGAGAACAACATGGACTTTCGTTCAGATACCGTAACTAAACCATCACAAGCAATGCGTGACCTCATGGCTAACGCAGAAGTCGGAGACGATGTTTATGGGGACGACCCAACCGTAAACGATTTAGAGCAATGGGCAGCAAATGAAGCAGGGTTTGAAGCGGCTTTATTTACCTCTTCAGGTACGCAAGCTAATCTTTTAGGCCTAATGGCACACTGTGAACGCGGTGACGAATATTTATGTGGCCAGCAAGCGCACAACTATAAGTATGAGGCCGGGGGGGCAGCGGTTCTTGGCTCAATTCAACCTCAGCCAATTGAAAACAATCCAGACGGCACGTTAGATTTTTCAAAACTTGAGGCGGCGATTAAACCTGATGACAGTCATTTTGCGCGTACCAAGTTACTAAGCTTAGAAAACACCATTAACGGTAAAGTCATTCAACTCGACTATTTGGCGCAAGCTCGTCAGTTTGTAAACAAGCATGGCCTTCAAATGCATTTAGACGGCGCTCGTGTTTATAACGCCGCGGCTGCACTAGACGTCCCGGTAAAAGAAATTGCTCAGCACTTTGATTCAATGACTATTTGTCTGTCAAAAGGGCTTGGCGCACCAATTGGTTCATTACTGTTAGGTAATAAGGAATACATCGCAAAGGCACGTCGTCTGCGTAAGGTTGGCGGTGGTATGCGCCAGGCAGGTATTCTTGCAGCAGCAGGTAAGATGGCGCTGACAGAAAATGTCGAGCAACTAAAGGTTGACCATATGAATGCTAAAACGCTAGCAGTCGGATTGAGTCAGTTAGAAGGTGTTTCTGTCAACCCAGATTTCGTCGAAACAAACATCGTATTCGCAAAACTAAGTGAAAGCATCGATATACATAAGATCGCAGCTCAACTAGCAGAAGATGGGATCACCGTATCACCGGGTAATCCAATCCGATTCGTCACTCACAGAGACGTATCTAATGAGGATATTGAAGTATTTCTGACAAAGTTCGCTTCATACCTATAAGTAAATTAGTTATATATACAAAAATCACTAGAATACGATTTGAACTCTTGAGCTTCCCCTAAGGGGAAGCTTTATTATTGATGAAAATTCTACTTCTAGATATCGATATGATCCGACAAACCCTTCTTCTCTTGCCGCTATTGATCTCAACCTATGCATTAAGCAATGAGTTTGGAGATCCAAAGCTTGGTAAACTTAAATCTCCTAGCTGCGTATTTTGTCATGGCGCTTCGGGGACCGCTACCAACACAGATTACCCGAACCTCGCGGGACAAGATCTTCTTTACCTATTTAATAGCATGAAGGCCTATCAAGCAGGCCAGCGCTCTGGTTCGTATTCTGAAATGATGAAAACTCAACTTCGACAACTTAATGACGACGATCTCAAAGACATTGCGGCGTTTTACTCATCTCAATCCAACTAATGAAAATATGAAGTAGAAAACAAAAAGGTGTGACACATTGGCCACACCTTTCTGGTTTTCTTCTCAATCAGCTTTTAAACTWCTGAGATCTAGTTTTCGAGAGCTTTACTTTGAGGCTTAAGCTTAGAAACCAACTTCAGGGTTCTTTTCAATACATTGCCTACATCTTGCAAAATCAAGTATAAACAAGGCACCAGAACCAAAGTAAGCAAGGTTGCAAACAAAACCGCAAAGCCAAGTGCAACCGCCATCGGAATTACGAACTTTGCTTGTAAGCTCGTTTCAAACATGATGGGCAGGACACCCACAAATGTCRTAATAGACGTCAATGTTATGGCTCTAAACCGAGCACAACCCGCTTCCACGACAGCTTCTTTAATATCCATCCCCTTAGCTCTGACTTGGTTTATATAATCAGTCATAACTAGAGAGTCGTTGATAACCACGCCCGCAGCCGCGATTAAGCCAAATGTCGACATCATACTAAGGTCAAGATCAAAAGCGTAATGTCCCCATATGGCACCAGTCAGGCTGAAAGGAATAACCGACATGATGATAAGCGGTTGGCTGTAACTTTTCAGGGGAACGGCCAGTAGGATATAAACAATGATCATCCCTGCGATGAAGAACATAATTTGCTCACTCTGTTGAGCTTGCTGCTCTTCAATCGAGCCACCGAGTTCAGTTTTCACAGTCGGGAACTTATCTTTTAATGCGACTAATAAATTATCCTGAATGTTAGAAACCACTTCCCCAGGTTCAACGATTTCTTCATCAATAGACCCATATACATAAACCGTTCGATAGCCTTGCTCACGTCGGATTTCAGATACACCTGGCTTTTGTTCTATCTGAACAACGTCGCCAAGCATAACTTGCTTACCTTCTGGCGTAGTAATCACTGCATAACGTAAAGAAGAGAATGCTTCTCGCGTTAACTTAGGGTAACGAACCATGACTTTGATTTCTTCGCCATCACGTATCAAGCGCTGCGCTTCCCCGCCGTAAAAACTGCCACCTACTTGCAAAGCAATATCCGTGAGGTCTAGCCCAAGGTCATACGCAACTGGCGCTAAAGAAAGTAGTACTTCCTTACTGCCAGTGTCTATTGATGACGATATGTCGTATAAACCTTTTTGTTTCTGGAGTTCAGTAATGAGATAACGCCCAGCTTCATTAAGGGTTTGAATATCAGAACCAAACAGTAAATAACCAAATTCATCCCCTTCTCCACTACCATTCACATCATCTTCGATGGTGAACGATTTCAAGCCAGGAATTACGGCAAGATTCTCACGCCATTTTCTTGATAACTCAAAGGTGTTAAATGGTCTTAGCTCTTCGTCTACAAGCGGTACARTGATTCTCCCCTCGGTACGATCACTATTAAAAGAGAGTAAATCCTTAATCATTCCGCTGCCGTATGTTTCGATGGTTTCTTGTTCAACCTTCCAAATCACCGCTTCAATCTGATTTAATGCCTCGATCGTTTGTTCACTAGAAACATTATCATTCATCGTGATTTGAACGCTCGGAAAGTCATGAGGAACCTTTGGTGTTGGGACGATACGAACATAGCTCGCCATTACCATAGCGATACTAATCACTAACAAGAAGATGAACATTGCAAGAACCGACCAGCGCCAATGAGTACACAAAGTAACAAAGCGTTTATATGGCCCATTAACAAAACCGAAAAATCGCTTGTTAAACCTGTCGCGCCAGCCGTTTTCCTTGATGGGTGGAAATTTGGTATGCGCTAAGTGAGCAGGCAGAATGAGCTTAGACTCTATCAAGCTAAAAATAAGGCAGAGAATAACCACAGAGGCGATACCGAAGAAGAATGCACGCTCCGGGCCTGTAGACATAATAAACGGAGCAAATACGGCAATGGTCGTTAGAACACCAAACGTGGCAGGTGTCGCTACCTTCTGCACACCTCGCACAACGTTATCTACCCCGCCCCCCGTTTTTTCAATTTCTGTATAGGCACTTTCACCGATCACTATCGCGTCATCGACAACAATACCGAGCACCATAATGAAGGCAAATAACGAGATAATATTGATGCTTACACCGACAACCGGCATCAACATTACCGCCCCTAAGAAACAAACAGGAAGTCCAACCATTACCCACATGGCTAATCGAACACGTAAGAAAATACTCAACATCAACGCGACGAGAAATGCACCTTGAAGTAAGTTTTTCAACATCATGTCTAATCGAGCGTTCAAGTAATAAGTCATGTCGACTAAGGTTTTGATTTCTAAACCTTGTGGCAAACTCTTATTCTTGTGCTCAATGTAAGACTTAACGGACTCGGCAACGGTCACCATGTTTTGATCTTTGGTAGCTTTTACTGAGAAATAAATAGCATTCTCGCCGCTGTATTTAAAATACCTTTCCCCTTCAGTAAAGCCGTCTTTAATCGTCGCGATATCCTGCAGTAAAACCTTAGCGCCATTTGCACCTATTTTTACAGGAATATCCCGAAACTCTTCCCCACGGTAATACTGATTTTCAATTCGAACGGAAATCATTCCTGAATTTGTACGTACTTCACCTGCCGAATAATTCGCTGAATAACGTTGAATAGCAGTGCTGACATCATTCAGCGTTAAGTCATATTTACGAAGTACCTTAGGGTCAACCTCGACAGCAATTTCTTCTTCTGGGGCATTGAGTTCAACCAACATCACGTTATCAAGCAGCAGCAATTCATCTTCAATAGATTTTGCTATCGGCTTCAGCTCTTCAAGGGGTCTGTCAGCGACCAAAGACATTTCAATAACGTCTTGCCTAAATTCAACTTGATAGACATTGATGGGTTCCATAGACGCAGGAAAGCTCGCAATCGTATCTATCCGCTGTTTTACGTTGTCTAGCACTTCCGTCAAATCACGTTTAACATCAATTTCTAACGAAATATGCCCTACGCCACGGCTCGCGGTTGAAACTGCCTTTTTAATGCCTGTCACATCTTTTAGAGACTCTTCCAACTTAACTAAAATACTTTCCTCTATTTCTTGAGGAGAAGCTCCTGGGTAAGTAGCGCTTACGTTGACATAATTAATTTCAATATTTGGAAACATTTGTCTCTGAATAAAGAAGTAGCTGACCGTACCCATAATCAATAGAAAGACCATGAGCAAATTAGCCGCAACAGTGTTATTCGCAAAATATGCGATTATCCCTTTGGGTTTTAACTGTTCCATGTTCATCCTTATTGCGTTGAGTCGTCTTCAGTACGATTGCCACCAGCGACATTCACAAGCATACCTTGTTGCGGATATTCAGGCAGGGTCAGCACCAATTGATCTGTTTGCTCAATCCCAGAGGCGATAAGTAAAAACTCACCTTCAGCCCTAACCACATTGACTGTTCGAGGTTGAAGCTCGTTCTTCTCATTCATCACCCAAACTGTGCGGTTATTTACGTACTCTTGAGGAAGCTTATAGATATGCTCAAGCTGCTTACCGTTGAATCTCACCTCTACATAAGAACCAAATTTTAGCGCGGGCTTGCCAGTGTCTAACCCGTAAGGATCGTCTATTCGTACGACCATATTGACCATTCGTGTGCTGCTATCAATAACACCTAGATCACGGTCGATAACCCCTTCGCGAGTCACTTTAGCGATACCATCTTGAACAACCGTCGCCGTTAGCCCCGAATACTGCTGAGGTAAGAATGCACTATCAAATCCAGCAATGGGGATCTGTACTTCTGCAGATTCAACGTTATTCAAAACTGCTACTTGTGCACCTGCTGAGACGTACTGTCCAACACCAATATCACGTTCAATAACCAATGCATCATAAGGGGCAATAACAACGCAATTTTCAAGATCGCGCTTCGCTCGCTTCAATGAAGCAAGTGCGGATTTAACTTGAGCTTGGGCACTGAGAACTTGAGGTTTCCTTAGGTACAAATCACTGACTTGCTTATCACTGATTTTTTTAGCTTGGCGCTCTGCTACTTTTGCTTTAGCTTGCTCTTCAATCAAAGAAGACTTTGCGCTCGCAAGATTCGCCTCGGCTTCTAACACCGCAGCTTCATAATTATCTTTTTCGATAGAGAAAAGTGTTTCCCCTCGCTTAACAATTCCACCCGTTATAAAGTTTTTGTGCCAGCTAACTACTTCACCTGATACTTGAGCGGACAAACGAGTGCTTTCTAGTGGCTGAACCTCTCCGTAACTTGTAATGACTACTTTGTGGTCATTGGGAAATAGTGCCGCGACTGTGACGGTTGGATCCTTTTGAATCTCGACCTTTTCATCTGGTTCAGGGGCGCTTGCAGCAATAGCAGAATATCCGGCATACGCACCGCCTAGTAATACAATGGGAAATAGCCAACGCAATGATTTAACGATCATTAGAATTCCTTTTAGTTACAACGTTGTGCAAATCTGAACGCTCAAGCAACAAGCAAACCAAATTTGTACTTATAGGTATAAGACTTGGGATTTTATAGAAGTTCAGTTCTCATTGATAATAATTATATATACGTAAGAGGATGGAACTTATCTCTGCTATACGAGTGAGCAATGTTCGAGCCAAAATATAACGACTTATTATCAATCAGTTAGCGAGCAGTTTAAGTCCTAGGGATCATTCAAGTGGTGAATAACACTAATTGCTGGTCATATTGACCAAAAGGAAAATCAGCACATAGGTTCCTTTAAAACTCACCTATCTTTACCTATTAATTACATTCACCAATGTTCGAATTCGACACTTTTCCAGAGATCAACCACCTGTTGTTGGGGAAGTTGAGCATTAATACTGGCTTAAACCTTTACACGCTCTGAATTCCCCTTACAATTGGCGCAAATTCTGAAAACCAAGGTTATTACCATGTCTATTCAATGGTTCCCTGGGCACATGCACAAAGCCCTAAAAGAGATAGAAGAAGTTATTCCACAAGTTGACGTCATCATAGAAGTGCTCGATGCTCGAATTCCTTTCAGCAGCGAAAACCCTACGATCTCAACACTTCGTGGTGATAAGCCTTGTGTAAAAGTTCTAAACAAACGCGATCTTGCTGATCCAGTGTTAACCCAGTTATGGATTGATCACTACGAAAAAGAGCAAGGCGTTAAAGCAATGGCGATTACCACGTCACAACCGCAAGAAGTTCACAAGATCATGGAGCTTTGCCGAAAGCTTGCGCCTCATCGTGAACAGATGGGCAAAAACATTCGTACTATGATCATGGGCATTCCGAACGTTGGAAAATCGACCATAATCAACACCCTTGCTGGTCGCACTATCGCGGTAACGGGTAACCAACCTGCTGTAACGCGCCGTCAACAACGCATCAACTTACAAAATGGTATTGTACTGTCTGACACTCCAGGAGTGTTATGGCCGAAAGTAGAGAACCCTCATAGTGGTTTCCGCTTAGCGGCTACTGGCGCGGTAAAAGATACGGCAATGGAATACGATGAAGTTGCTTTCTACACAGTAGAGTATCTTGCACAGCAATACCCTGAGTTATTGAAAGAACGTTATCAAATTGAAGAACTGCCTGAGTCTGATATTGAACTGATGGAAGCGATTGGTCGTAAACGTGGTGCACTTCGTGCTGGCGGACATATCGACATTCATAAATGTTCAGAGATTCTCCTTCACGAACTTCGTAACGGCACTCTTGGTCAAGTGACGTTAGAACTGCCAGAAATGATTACGAAAGAACTTATTGAAGTTGAAATCGAAGCTGAGCGTAAAACCGCTGAGAAAATTAAGAAGAAAGAAGAAAGACGTAAACGTTATTTGAAGAATAAGCGCTAACGCACTGAATTTATTTTTCAATTAGCTTCACGCTGCATTTTATATATACGCTCCAAATACTCTGAAATTTGGAGCGTAATTCATTCTGAACAGCTCCTACCTCTAGCATTAAGCTGCATATCAGTTAAAGCTTCATTTACAAGTACAGTATACCTATC
>NZ_JAKJSW010000155.1:0-10366 GCF_050337375.1 Vibrio makurazakiensis
GAATTACTTAGCAGTAAAGTGCATAAGCTATCTACATATCATCATAACCACTATGAGCCTTGTTGCCATAATTTTAACTATAACAGTGCTTTATGAGTTTGTTCAAAAGGAGTTATGGAAGGAAATGCAAAAATTTGATGAACAAACCATTCAATCGAATTAGAGTAATCGAACGTGTAATTTTGATGAAGTGCTTTGGCGTTAAGTTTCTAATTCAGATTTGATACCCAGTAGCCATTTCAGACAATTGTGTTACGAATACACGAGGTTACAGTGTAGCAGGCTCTGCTGACTAGCCCTTTGTTATCTCGAGTGTTATTAGTTAGTCGTGATATGGATACGAATAAACTTTTCAGGGTAAGGGTAACTGTACTTACGCCCTTTTTTTAAAGACTTTTTACTTAACTTACAAACTTTATAATCGCCTGATGTTTTGATCTTATGGATGATGGCTTTGTTTTTTGTATGACGCATTTCAACCATTATATCGCAATACCCAATGTAATCGGATGTACGCTTATTTACATATTGAGTAACCGTTTTTTTGATCTTTTTTGCAACAGGGTTAGTTTGTGAATCGTCAGCGTTGATAGTTATAGAGCAGAGTAAAGAACAAAGAGTGATGAGTTTTGGAAACATGATATAGACCTCACTGAGCGATAAAGGTCTATGATGTCAAAGGTGCCTAACGTTGTGGTATTTAACGGAGCAAAAGTCAGGCTAATTATCCAATATATGTAATTGATAAAACTGTTAATCACTAATTAAAAACATGTAGCTCAAGCTTTTTTGGAGCCTTTTGACTTAAAACCTTGATGTGGAAAAACATTTCGGATCCTTTGTTGAATATTCTTTGGCACTTCTTTGGAAAACTTTAACGTATAGCCATTACGTTTACTGTACACTTTTAGACAACCATCAAAAGGTACAATATCCCCAATTTCGACTAGATTATGTTTAAAAGAAGGAGGTAAATGACCTTTTATATCAACAATTTTACCGAGCTCAAACCTTAGCTTTAAAACAGGTCTATCTACGCCGACTAACCAAAATATAATAATTGCAGCCGCAATAATTACGTAAATCATAACTTCCTCCATTCAGATCAAGTTTAATCAGAGAGTAATTTACTCAGGTCTTCTTTTAAGTTGTTAACTGTCTTACTTGCTTTTTCACTTCTCGAAGCTTCACTTACTAAGTATTCGATAGCATCTGATAAGGTGCAACCTAACTCATTCGCTCTCTGGGATAACTTTTCCCATACTCTATAATCTAGGTCGATAGATTTCTTTTTAGTGTGGACTTGTTCTGCATTAAAATGACGCTTCCTTTTCGCTCGAATAGCTTGTTTAAGCTTGTTTTCCAGTTCAAAAGACATGTGCTTTTCGATCCAATCCAAAACCTGAGTTGGCTGGGCTTCTAACTTTTTAAGTTCATTGATTGCAACATCAGCTTCACTAGAATCTATATGGCGTGTGATAGCTTCCCCATCCTTCCACTTCTTAACCAAGTATTGCCATTTCCATCCACATTCTAAATTTTCAAGCTGTTGATACTTCATCATATGTCCCTAGTTAGTAATACTTATGGTGACAGCGTAACCCAAAGAGTGGTGTTATTCAATTGATACACGATTAGATAGCGATCCAATTCAAATACACTACTTTAATCTAGCGTATGTGCACTAGATTCTTATATATGCTTGTCGCTTTTTTCTATATACTTTGCACCCTATCCCATTAACAGTAACCTCGATGACTCAAGTAGATTGGCGTTTAGTCACACCTCAATACGATCAGTTTAAAAATCAATTAGAAAACTATAACCAAGTTGAACCCTACTCTTTTTTAGAGATCCAGCCTCGTCTTAAATCTAGTTTAGGTCGCTTTATTCAGCTTAAGAGCCTCACGAGAGTTCTACTTGTAAACTCTCCTGACAACGCAATTTACAGACAATTAATTACTGAGTCTTGCGTCCAGCTTATTGGCGATAACTCGACTCCTGTTATTAAGACCGAATCTCTACGTATTGAAAATCTATTTGACCAAGTTCAGGTTAAAAATGGCCAAAAAATTGTTTCTCGAAAAGGTCTTCTTTCCCAGGCAAACAATGGTTATCTCGTTGTATCAGCAAATCTAATTTTGGCTAACCCAGGTGCGTGGTTGTTACTAAAATCAGCGCTGCTTGGTGAATGTATTGAAAGCTTCAATACTAATGCTAAGAAGCTCTCTGAGTCATCAGAAACCAATATTTATAATGTTAAACTCATTGTAATTGGTGAGCGCTCTCAACTAGGCGATTTAGATTATCTAGATTCAGATATTCAGACAGGATTTTGTTTGTTTAGTGAGATTGAACTAGACATAAAACTTTCTGAACTAAGCATCGAGCATTACCTAGGTTATATACGCTGGGTGCAAGATCGTTACCAACTGCCAGAGTTAGAATTAAAAGCTGTAGAGTCCCTATTGACAGCTGGTGCGAGAGCAACTGAAGATCAACACTATGCCCCACTGTGCGTAATTTGGCACAATTCACTACTTGCAGAAGCCGCGATTGAGTCTGAGCAAAAGACGATTACTAGCGAACATATACTGCAGGCAATAGCACATAAAACTTCGCGAGAAGCTTATCTGCCTATTAGAGCAATCGAAGATATCCTTGATGGCCAAGTCATCATAGAAACGAGCGGTGAACAAATTGGACAAGTTAATGGCTTGACTGTTATTGATGTTCCTGGCCACCCTGTTTCCTATGGTGAACCTGCTCGTATTTCGTGTGTCATCCATTTTGGTGATGGCGATATCTCCGATGTAGAAAGAAAGGCAGAACTAGGAGGCAACCTTCATGCTAAAGGCATGATGATTATGCAAGCCTTTGTAAGTAGTGCGCTTGATCTTGATGAACCTCTTCCGTATTCAGCTTCTGTTGTATTCGAACAATCTTACTGTGAAGTTGATGGAGATAGCGCCTCTCTTGCCGAGTTATGCTCTTTGGTCAGTGCTCTATCAGAGTCACCTATCAACCAACAAATCGCGGTAACAGGTGCAGTTGACCAATTTGGACGGGTTCAAGCCGTTGGCGGCTTAAATGAGAAAATTGAAGGTTTCTATGACGTTTGTGCTCACCAAGGTTTAACTGGGAAACAAGGTGTTATTTTGCCGAGATCAAACTTAAAGCATTTGGCTCTTAAGAAAGAAGTCGTAGAAAGCATCAAAAATAATCAATTCACTATTTGGTCTGTATCAAATGTTGACGAGGCAATTCCGTTAATAATGAACAAACCATTTAGAGATGAAAACGAAGAAAGCGTTCTTAGCAAAATTGCGGAACGTATTGAAAACTTTGAAAGACATGAACATCCCCCTGGATTTGTGGAGCGCATCAAAAACTGGTTTGTCTAGTACTGATCGGACTTGTTTAGCGTACACGTGTTCACTAAGATGCACCTATCAAAAATTGGAGTAATTGATAATGCAAAACAAACGTGATTCTTACACTCGCGAAGAGCTTCTAGCATCAAGCCAAGGCGAATTATGGCCACAAGGCCCTCAACTTCCAGCACCAAACATGCTGATGATGGATCGCATCACTAAAATGTCTGAAACCGAAGGTGATTTCGGTAAAGGTTTGATTCTTGCTGAGCTAGATATTACTCCTGACCTATGGTTCTTTGATTGCCACTTCCCAGGTGACCCGGTAATGCCTGGTTGTCTAGGTCTAGACGCTATGTGGCAATTAGTTGGTTTCTACCTTGGTTGGGTTGGTGGCGAAGGTAAAGGCCGTGCTCTCGGTGTAGGCGAAGTTAAATTCACAGGTCAGATCCTTCCTACTGCTAAGAAAGTTACATACGAAATTCACATGAAGCGAGTTGTTAACCGTCGTCTAGTAATGGGCCTAGCTGATGGTCGTGTTCTTGTTGATGGTAAAGAAATTTACGTTGCTAAAGATCTTAAAGTTGGTCTTTTCCAAGATACTTCAGCTTTCTAAGCTAAATTGTAATTAGAATAAGGCAGTGTTATCACTGCTTTATTTTTRCTTACGCTCTTTTAGTTATAGTGCATTAGTTTCATCAAGAATATAAAAAAGCCCATTCATCAATGGGCTTTTTTACTCTTAAACCAATTTTGTTATTTGTAGAGACCTGTTTGTTTGTCATCTCTGGCGTCACGCCAACCACCTAGCCAATACGACCGAGAATCCATTTGACTATATGGGCATGCTTCTTGAGATCTTCCATTTAACCCTGCCTTGTAGCCTTGGGATTGAGCTCGCTCTAGGCGATCACGCTYTTGTCTCTTCATAGTTCAGTCCTTATACGGGTGTCATTTACTAACGTACAACTATTAAACTTATATGGAGTTCAGGTTACTCCACAATTAAGAATCGTCTAGGAACTCACTTTTCTCAAGGTAGAAAAAAGCCCAAGTTCACAATTGTGAACTTGGGCCAGAGACTAAATTTTTTACTACTTTCTACGGAACCCTAGAAGGCCTAGTAGTGTCAAAGCAAAAATACCTAGGCTACCGCCCGATCTTTCAACCGTTTGTGTATCGTAGCTTCGGGTTTGAATATCCGCTGATGTTGCACCAGTTTTAGGTACTAACTTAACAGCAACAACAWTTTCAGCTGCACTGCCACCACCACAATATGAATTATGTGACGTTGTATCGTATGGCCCTACTGAACACTTAATTGCCGTTGCCGAAATAACACCGGCATCGTTTATGTCTGTCGCATCTATAATGCGAAAATGGTTATTAGTACCTGATACATTTCCGTCATTGGTTAAATCATCAAGCCACCAAGCTTGATTCTTAAACAGAGCACGTCTTGTCGCATCAGTTCCTGTTGCTTGATATGGATTAATGAACCCACGATGTCTACGTTGTTTACCATCGACTTCACGGTTAGTATCTGCGTCGATCTGGCCAACAATCTCATTGAAGTTATTTACCGCTCCGGCCTTACCACCAGCACCAGCAAAGAAAATACCACCACTTAAGAATGTAGCTGATGGTGTGGCGTCACTAGCATCTGGAACAACAAATATTCGATTGTTCACAGCGCCGTTTTCAGGTTTATCACCATCACGCTGAGCAGTACCAATAACAAATAGGTTGTCGTTAATGTCAGTTGCTACAGAGTTATTGTGAATAAAATCTCCACCAACTTTAACTTCTGTGCCCGAGATTAATCGAGAGTTTTCAAAAGTTGCTAAACTTAAATCCGCCGGCGCACCATTATCAAGTGTCGCTTTGAAAATTGATGCATTCATGTGCTGGTCAGTATAAGTGTTATACCCTACAGCGTAGAGGTCATCTCCATTTATCGTAAAACTTCTAAGGCTCCCTTGCCCAAGATAGACATTGTCTTTATTTTCAACCCCACCATTCCAATCCAATTGTTTCAAGCTGGACGAGCCAGAGCCTGCACTCCAGATAGAAGCTTTAGAGCTATTATGTGCGCCATTCTCATTACTAACTTGCTTAGAAATGCTACCCACGGTAAATGTACCGTTGGTTTTCCACGCTCTTGATTCAGAACGTACAGTTAAGTCAGAGACATCAATTACATCAGTATTCGCAACAGGTGAAAAACTTACATTACGAGAACTCGAACCGTTAGATTGATTGCCAACGGCAACAGCTGTATTGGCACCACCAGAGCTATCTAAACTATTAATAACTGAGTTTGTTGCTGTGTAGCTAGCCCCTCCTTCAACAAATGCCTTCGCATTTACAGAAGCTAAGTTATTAATCTCCAAAGCCCATGTATCCCATCTCTTCGTCGCCCAACTACTACATGTCGAATAACGAAGCTCAGTGATACAGTAACTTTCAAAATCAGCCCATTCCTGGATATAACGGAATGCGTTATCCATAGCGAAGGGAACTTCTTCCCGATAACTTACACCTTCAACAGAATTTCGAGTTTCACCGGCTAGTTTAAAGCTACTACATGCAATAGTACCGACAGTATTTGTGGTAAAACAACTTTCAGCTCCCGACACCGTCGCGTCTTGAATAGCTACACCATATACTTCATTACCGCCAATCGGGCTCGTGACTTCAACTACATCGTAAAGCGCAGCATTAGCTTGAGTAGCAGCTAAAACTAAAGCTGCTACTGTGGTTAATTTAAATTTAATACAACTCATGAACAATTAACTTTCCTGTTGTAGTGCGTCTAGCTCTTCCCATCGCTCGAACGCTACTTCAAGTTCCTGCTCTGTCGCAGCTAACTTATCTAATATTGATTTTGTTTCATCTACAGGCTTGCTGAAAAACTCAGGATTATTAACCTGTACCTGTAAGGTTTCAATTTCGGCTTCCAGTTCCTCTAAGCGAATAGGTAGCGCTTCTAGCTCTCGTTGCAGCTTATACGATAATTTCTTAGTTTTAGCCTTCGCTGGCACAGTTTTGGGAGTTTCCTCAACTACTTTCTCTGGCTTTGACGGCTTTTCAACCTCTCTGTACTCTAGCGCCTGTTTTCTTTGTTGCTGAGCATCATGATAGCCACCAACAAATTCTTCAACTACGCCATTTCCTTCAAAGATCCAACTTGTCATCACTGTATTATCAACAAACTGACGATCGTGACTCACTAAAAGCAACGTACCCTGATAGTTGGCAAGTAAATCTTCTAAAAGTTCCAATGTTTCGATATCTAAATCATTGGTAGGTTCATCGAGAATCAGTAAGTTGTTTGATTTAAGGAAAATACGAGCTAGCAACAGACGGTTTTTCTCACCACCAGACAGTGCTTTAACAGGAGTACGAGCACGTTTAGGAGAGAACAAGAAATCTTGAAGATAGCTTAATGCATGGCGCTCACGGCCACCGACTGTTACTTCTTGTTTACCATCAGCTAAATTATCGATAACCGACTTTTCAGGATCTAAAATTTCGCGATATTGGTCGAAGTAAGCGACTTCTAGCTTAGTACCACAATGCAGACGACCTGAGTCAGGCTTCAATTGATCAAGAAGCAGTTTAAGAACCGTACTCTTACCACAACCATTTGGCCCGATAAGTGCGATACGGTCGCCACGCATGATGTTGAAGCTAAAGTCTTTAACAATCTGTTTGCCTTCAAAGCCAAAGTTAATGTTCTCTGCTTCAAATACGATCTTACCTGAACGTTGGCCATCATCGATTTGAATAATCGCTTTACCCTGCACTTCACGGCGGTTCAATCGTTCTTCACGTAGCTTCTTAAGCGCACGTACACGACCTTCATTACGAGTACGACGTGCTTTGATGCCTTGACGAATCCATACTTCTTCTTGAGCTAACTTCTTATCGAATTCCGCATTCTGCATTTCTTCAACGCGCAACGCTTCTTCTTTCTCGATAAGGTAGTTTTCATAATCACCAGGATAAGAGCTTAACTTACCGCGATCGAGATCGACGATACGTGTCGCCATCGATTTAATGAAAGCACGGTCATGCGAAATAAAGATGATAGAACCGCGGAAGTCCTTAAGGAAGCCCTCTAACCATTCAATTGTCGCGACATCTAAGTGGTTGGTAGGTTCATCTAGAAGTAAAACGTCTGGGTCACACACAAGTGCACGAGCAAGTGCTGCTTTACGTTGCCAGCCGCCTGATAGGTCTGTCAGTTTAGTCTCAGCAGTAAGTTTAAGTGCTGCCAATACGTTACTTACACGATCTTCAAAACGCCATGCATTAGCATGATCCAATTGTTCTTGAACGCGAGTAAGACGATTTAGGTTCTTTTCACTAGGGTCTGTTCCAATGAGATCCAGAAGATCATGATAGATCTTAAGTTGTTCGCCGATTTCCGCTAGGCCACCAGCAACGTAATCATAAACGGTACCTTGCTCATTACGCGGTGGATCTTGTTCTAGACGAGATACAACCACATCTTGCGTGATTTGCATCTTACCGTCATCCATGATGATGTTCCCAGACAGGATTTTCATCAATGTAGACTTACCAGCGCCATTGCGCCCTACCAAACAAACACGTTCGTTTTCTTGAAGTGCGAAATCCGCACGATCTAATAACGGGTGATCGCCAAACGCTAATTGCCCGTTATGAATTGTAAGTAATGCCATTCTTCTTTAACCAATCATTAAGTTCTAACAAGCCAAATGGCCAGTTAAGCTCTGAGCTTTCAGAAAGGTCAGAGCTTTCAAATTTGAGTACCGGAATAGTGACCCCGTAACGGGAGAAGAGCTCATCGTCAAATGCAATATCAACAACGTTGACATGATGGCTAATATTTAACTGTTCCGTAAGTTTGAATGCCAYCTCACATAGATGGCACCCTTCTGTACTGTAGAGAGTCAGCACTATATATCCTTATAAATCTCTTAATTACTTATGTGTAATCAACCAGCAGTTATGAATATGCTTATTACGAGAGAAGTCCAAAGGCAGTGTCTTCGCAGAGATGTTCTGTGCATTAAGACCTAACTCTTCTAAGCCTTCTAGATCCATCTTGAAGTGGCGCTTATTGTTAGAGAACACAACCGTGCCTTCTTCACGAAGAATACGCTTAAGGTCTTTCATCAATTGAATGTGATCACGCTGAACATCAAAAGATTGATCCATACGCTTAGAATTCGAGAATGTCGGCGGATCGATAAAGATTAGGTCATAAGAACCTTGCTCTTTAGCCAACCATTGTAAGCAGTCAGCTTGAACGAATTGGTGTTGACGGCCAACACGGCCGTTAAGCTCCATGTTCTGTTTTGCCCACTCAAGGTATGTATTAGACATATCTACCGTTGTGGTAGAGCGTGCACCACCTACACCAGCATGAACAGACGCACTGCCTGTATAGGCAAATAAGTTTAGGAAGTCTTTACCTGCAGCCATCTCACCGATACGACGACGAGTGATCTTATGATCTAAGAATAAACCCGTATCTAGGTAATCGTGAAGGTTAACAATCAGCTTAACGCCGTATTCGTTCACTTCTAGGTTAGATGAATCTTGAGCGATTTTTTGATATTGAGAACGGCCTTTCTGCTTCTGACGAACCTTAAGAACAACGTTGTTTGCTTCTACGCCAGTCACTTGAATAGAAGCTCGGATGATGTCTGTTAGACGACGCTTTGCTTTTTCTTCAGGTACATCTTTAGGTGCTGCGTATTCTTGAATCACAAGGTGACCTGGGTATACGTCAATCGCTACATTGTATTCTGGTAAGTCAGCATCGTAGATACGGTAACAGTCTAGTTGTTCTTTCTTAGCCCATTTACCAATCTTACCAATGTTCTTTTTAAGACGGTTCGCGAAGTCTGGAGCAATTAGCTGTTCTTGTTCGCCCGTTGGACGTTCGGACATCGGACGGTCTGAAATAGAGTAGTTTTTTTGGTGACACGGTAACGCACCATTATTCAGTTTGAACTGTTTGTCAGCACGCATACGCAAGCAGCTTAGCAGTTCATCGGAGCTAGAGAAGATTGACGCATTACAGCCACCAAACTCAGCTTTAAGCTGTGCACCAAACGCAGTGTAAAGTGCAATCAGGCCAGGCTCTGTACCTAAACGCTCACCGTAAGGTGGGTTTGAAACGATAACACCATTATTAAACTCTGCAGGGCGCTTAACTAATGCAGCATCACCTACTTCGAAGTCAATCAGTTCTTCAACACCAGCACGACGAGCATTATCACGTGCTGTTTTAATCATACGTTCATCATTGTCGTAACCATAGAACTTACATTCTACTTTCTTAACACCACGACGGCCTTGAACGTTTGCTTCCGACTTCACTTCAGCCCAAAGCTCAGGTTCAAAGTCTTCTAGAGATTCAAAACACCATTTCTGACGCTTAACGCCAGGCGCCATGTTTGCAGCCATCATTGCCGCTTCAATCACAAGCGTACCTGAACCACACATAGGGTCTAGGAATGGTTTCGTCGCATCCCAACCGCTTCGAAGAAGGATCGCAGCAGCTAGAGTTTCACGTAATGGTGCACGGCCCGATTCCGGACGGTAGCCACGCTGGTGAAGACCGCTTCCAACCATATCAACACCAAGGATCGCTTTATCACGGTGAAGACGAACGTGAATACGGATATCTGGGTTTTCTTTACTAATAGATGGGCGTGGTAGAGATTTTTTCTCAAAGCAATCCACAACAGCATCTTTTACTTTCATCGCGCCGTATTGGCTATTGCGAATTTCGTTATTAGTACCATTAAAGTCAACAACGAAACGTTTAGAACTATGGAATTGATTTACCCAGTTAACTGCTGTTGTTGAAAGGTACAAATCCATGTCGTCTTGACACGTAAATTCAGAAAGGACACGTACAAATCGAGAAGCCAAACGACTCCATAAACAACAACGATAAATCAGCTCATTCGTGGCTTTGAATTTAACAC
>NZ_JAKJSW010000156.1:0-10344 GCF_050337375.1 Vibrio makurazakiensis
GAGGAAGATCTTTCCCTTGCACTTCATCATTCGGCAGGCCTTCACCGTTAAATCCTTTTTCCTGGTATTTAATGGCGTTGGCAATTGGTCCCATTCTTGGAATCCTGCGGATTAAATCAGATGCTAACGCCGCGTGCTGACCTAGGCTTTGTTGTGTTTGGCTAGCGGCCTGAGATTGCTCTGGAATTGGAGGAACGGTTAAATGCCCGTTGTGTTGTTCGTCGGGGAAGAGAATATGCCCAAGCTGAGAAAGTTGAACCATTGGCTCAAAACTCCAATGGCTTTTCAATTTGAGCGCTTTGGACAACGTATCCATATGGAATTGTATACGAGAGTTATGTTCGCTAACTTCGGGCTCTATCAATGAAATCACTTCACTGAGTACGCTAATTACTCCTTTTAAGGTTTTATTTAGCAGCACTTTTTCCGCAATAATAAGATCATATTGATGTAGCGCTGAGTTAATGAAAACTAAAAGTTCATCAGGTGAACAGGGTTTATTAATGAAGCGAAATACATCGCCGATGTTCACTGCATCAACAGCCGTTTTTTGGTCAGAGTTACCCGTAAACATCATACGAACGGTGTCGGGAGAGCGTTCTTGAATCGCTTCAAGAAGCTGTAGCCCATTCATTTCTGGCATGTTCATGTCTGACACGACCACTGCATAATGTTTCTTTTCAATAAGTTCTAGCGCTTCCTTGCCAGAGCTCGCTAATTCTATCGTTACCTGGTTGCGCAAAGTGCGCCTAAACGAGTTTAGAATATTGACTTCATCATCCACTAATAAAATAGGCTTATCCATAAGCTATCTACTCAACTTGTTGCATTTGTATTTTAAGTGTAGCCAACAATCTGTTTTATAAAGTGATATGAGGCAAGTTTCTTATATAAATACGATTCTTTTGAGAGCTTTCGTTGCGGTGAAGTTATCTGGGTGGGTTTCAAGACTATCCAATTCTTATCGAAGGTATGATTTAGGCATATTGGCTAAATGATACGAAAAAGGCCAGTTACGAGTGTACCTGGCCTTTTATTTTGGCTTTAGTTCTAGATCTAACTTTGGGTTAGTTTACAATCACAGTCGACAGTACATAACCCACGCCCGTAGCAGTAACGACTCCAATAAATCCAGGCAATAAAAAGCTATGGTTTAACACATATTTTCCAATCTCGGTTGTACCAGAGCGGTCAAACGTAATTGCTGCAAGATCACTCGGATAAAATGGGAAGAAGAAATAGGCGTAACAGGCAGGAAGCACCCCAATTAGTACAGGATCTGGGATACCCATTGCAAAACCCAGTGGAAGCATGATGGTGAGCACAGCAGCCTGACTTTTCAAAAACACTGACACCACGAACATCGCGATCGCAAATGTCCAAGGGTGAGCGGCAACTAAATCACTGACTAAGCTGATTAAATAGGGTTTGTGGAAACCGATAATCGTGTCACTCATCCATGCGATACCAAAGATGATGATTACCGCGGTCATACCAGCAATGAACACATTACTGTGGACAATTTTTTTCGGATCAATCTTTGTCGTCAATAAGATCAAAGCACCGACAGAAAGCATTAAGAATTGAATCGCGACGGACATGTTTACGCCCTCTGGTAATAGCGCGAGGTCTTTACCAAACATAGCGACGAAGATAACAGTGACGATACCTGCAAGGAATATACTTAAGCCGCGTTTGGCTGTTTGTTGGCTCGCTGGGTTATCAGACTCTTCCTCGGTTTCGTCGATTAACTGCGCTTTAAACTCTGGGTCTTGGCAACGCTGAATAAACTCCTGATCCTGGTCGAGTTCTTTACCTCGTTTAAGGCTCCATAAGCAACCTGCCAATACACCGATTAGGGTTGCTGGGATGGTGACTAGCAATACGTTCACCAAACCAATATCCAATTGATTATCAGCAGCTGTTGCCATTACTACGGCTGCCGCTGCCGCGATTGGGCTGGCAGTAATGCCCATCTGAGAAGCAACGGTCGCCATTGCCATTGGTCTTTCCGGGCGAATGCCTTTCTTGTAAGCCACATCATAGATGACGGGAAGTAGGGGATAGACTGAATGTCCGGTGCCCACTAAAACTGTCAGTGAGTATGTACAAAGTGGGCCAAGGAAGACGATTTGACTTGGATGCTTACGTAAAAGGCGTTCGGCAAACTTCACTAATAGTTTAAGGCCGCCAGTGGCTTCAAGTGTCGCAGAAGCAGCAACAACAGCCAATATGATCAGCATTACGCTAATAGGGGGAGAACCAGGGGCGACGCCGAAGACGAAAGCAAGCACTGAAACGCCCAACCCACCTAATAAGCCAAACGCAATGCCTCCATGGCGGATCCCGATAAATATGACCGTCAATAACAGGAGCATATGCACATAAAACATAGTCAAAACCTCACTGCAGTAGTAAATGAACTGCCATGCTACCCAAAAGTGGTAGGTGTTAATGTGAGCCTTTATGCTTATTAGTTATTACATTATAACTATCGTGTAGTTTATTGTTTTTAATCAAAAAAAGGTGGGGTCAGGCGGTGTTTGAGTTATCGAGTCATCATTTTAATAGAGATGATTACTCGAACAAAAACTCTTCGCCTGTTTCTATCCACTGCGGATATTGCTTCATGACTTTGGTGTAAAGGGAACTTTCGTAGTGAGCTCTTAGCCACCTCTCAATGTTCTTGTATTGAGGTGTTACAAACCACTTTTTATCTACTCTGGCAAACTGACTGATGAAGGGCATTAGCGCGTAGTCGGCTTGGCTTGGTGTATCTCCAAAAAAGTAAGCGTGACTACTGAGCCTTTCTTCAAGTGGCTTAATGAAGGTTTCACAAAGCTTACGACGTTGTTCTTGATCGTCATTCCGATAGCGCATTGAGGCGCGGTATTGTTCTAAGTTCGGAATAAACTCGCGATCGTTCATTGCTATCAAGTCTTGGATTTGCTTTGAAGTTTCGGGTTGAACGAGCCTAAGAAGATTGCTTGGGTCATTTCTCGATAACGCCCAATGCATGACATCTAAGCTTTGCTCTATGACTCGTCCATCATCAAATACTAACACTGGAACCGTCCCTTTCGGAGAAGCTTCTAGAAGTTCTGGGGGCTTATTTCTTGTCACAATGTCCCTCAAAATTACGGGTTGCTTAGCAAGCAATAACCCCATTCTGGCGCGCATTGCGTAAGGGCAACGGCGAAGTGAGTATAAAATTGGCAGTGTCATGAAACTCCCGTGATCGTTATGTAGTTCATTTCTAACTCTATTTTTAACATAACTAGTGTGATTTAAGTCAATAAAAGCTTGAACTGTGGTAATAAATTAGTGATGTCGTTAGAATACGCGCTCAAAAAATATTATAAGTTTAGCAAGTGAGCGGTTTCAAAAATGAGCAGAAAAATTGAGTTATTGGCACCTGGCGGTGATGTAGAAGCAATTAAAGCGGCTATCGTTGCTGGTGCGAATGCAGTTTATTGTGGCTTGGACACCTTCAATGCTCGTAATCGAGCGTCCAATTTAAGCTTGGATGATTTGAATGGTGTGATCCGTCTTGCTCATGAGTATGGCTGCGAAATCTTTCTAACACTTAATGTCGTGTTGCTCGAACATGAGATTAAGAACATCGTTAAACTTCTAAACCAGTTAGTGAACACTAAAGTTGACGGCATCATTGTCCAAGATTTAGGTTTGTTCGACTTGGTTAAAAAGCATTTCCCAACATTGGATGTTCACGCATCAACTCAATTAACAACGCACAACGAAGGTCAAATTAAATTCTTGGCAAAAATCGGTGCGTCGCGCGTTAACTTATCTCGTGAACTAAACCTTGAAGAAATCAAAACACTGACAGAAGTGGCACATGATGTTGATGTTCTGACTGAGGTGTTCGTTCATGGTGCGCTTTGTATCGCTTTCTCAGGTCAATGTTATTCAAGCTCTGTGAGTGTTGGTAACTCGGGTAACCGTGGTCGTTGTAGCCAAGCATGCCGTGACGAGTATGAAGTAACTAATGCAGGTAACCGCTTCCCACTAAACCTGAAAGACAACTCTGCGTACTATGACCTACCAGAATTGGTTGATGCGAAAGTAGACTCACTTAAAGTTGAAGGCCGTATTAAAGGTGCGCATTACGTTTACACTGTTGTTGATACGTGGAGAAAGCAGATCGATAGCTTTGTAGAAAGTGGTCTGTTAATTGAAGACGATTCAAACCTACATAAAGTATTTAACCGTGATTTCACTAACTCTTTCCTCAAGGGCAACCTGACGAAAGACAKGTTCATTGATAACCCGCGCGACAACAGCATGAACTATGCCGTTGACCAAGCGAAAGAGCAGAACAATGAAATCTCAGTCGTTCAAATTCAAGAAGTGACTAATGACCTGCACGAAGCTAAAGATGTGCTTGGTCAAGAGATGCGCGATAAAATCCAGTACCTAGATATCCGTAAGACAGAGGTTTCAATCTCTTTCGCTGCGAAGCTAGGTAAACCATTGTGCGTAACTGTTCATTCGAACAAAGAACCGATTGTTATTACATCGAAGTCTGTGCTAACTGAAAATACTGAAAACCCTCTAACTCAAGAGCTGTTAGAGAAGCGCTTTAAAACCGTTAAGAGTGCCGTTCATACGCTAGAAAGCCGTAACTTTGATGAATTGGATGCTGGTCTAAGTATTCCATTGCGTGAAGTTTCAAATATCAAAGATCAAATCGACTTTATTCTAAATGGTGAAGTTGAAGTTATTAAACACGTTGAAGTACCAGCGCCTAAACAGCAGCCTAAAATTAATGAAACACCGACTCTGTCGATGCTGATTGCTGATGTGAGTGATCTTCACCTATGTGATGTGACAGATGCAGATGTGTACTTCAAGCTACCAGAAAGCTTTAAAAAGCGTTGTAATAAGTACATTGATATTCTTTCTGAGAATCCACGTTTAATCCCTTGGTTCCCAGCGGTATTAATTGGCAAAGATTACGATGAAGCTGTACGAATTCTTGAAGAAGTGAAACCAGAACGTATTGTAACTAAMAATACTGGTATAGCTTACAAAGCTTTCGAAATGGGTATTGAATGGGTTGCGGGTCCTTTCATGAACACGACCAACTCACATGCTTTAATTACTTTGAAAGAAGAATTGAACTGTGCGGGTGCGTTTATCTCTAATGAGATCAATAAAGGTCAAATTCGTCATATTAAACGCCCTGAGAACTTCAAACTGTTCTACAGTATCTACCATCCAATTTTGATGATGACGAGCCGTCAGTGCTTCTTCCAAAGAACGGTAGGTTGTAATAAGCCAAGTATCGAAGCTGGCTGTATGTTGAAGTGCGAAAAGGCGACAACCATTACCAATGTTAAAGGTATCTCTTTTGCTGTAGATAAACAGAAAGGCGGCTACCCAAGCATTTATAACCACGAACAGTTCCTAAACTACGATGCAGTTTCTGATTTGTCGGGTTTGTTTGATGAGTTCTTTATCGATTTAACTAACATTGGTGCTGGCTCTAAAGAAGTACAAGACAAAGTTGAACTTATTAAGCACTTTGAAGGTTTACTGAGTGGTGTTGAAGGTTCTCAGCAGCAGTTAGATCAGTTGGTAGAAGTTCGTACTAACGCTCAGTACGTTCAAGGTTTGTAGTACTAACAAAAGCTATACATTTTGAAAGAATAACGCCAAGGCTGATGCCTTGGCGTTTTTTTTTGGATCTAATTTACTCTGCGTGCTTTTAAAACATTAGGTAAACACCACCAGACACTGACGTAGCACTTTCAGAGTTAGGCAATAGTTGGTGGTTTACTGCAACATCCAATAATAGAGGGGAGCCTGGGACAGAAAACTTAATACCAGCGCTAATATAAGGTTCAACGCTGTCTTCACTTACTGTTTTAGGTGCACCGTCAGTCGTATCCCAGCGTGTTGTTTCTGAAGGGATGTAACTCGCACCGGCAGTTCCATATAAGTTAAAGTCGCCCATTGCTTGTTCTACCTTTATTCCGAGGCTGTACGAGTCGTATTTAGAACTAAACCCATCGCTGTCGGCTGAAACGCTGCTATTGAATGTCTGTGTGTGTCGGTAACTAAAGTCGGCGGCAAGGAAGTTATTAAAGTAATAGCTATAACCGGCTTCCCCAAAATAAGCGGATTCTGAGTCTGATCCATCGGATATGATCGTTGCACCAAGGTTTGTGTAAAAAATACCAGGGCCTGATTGTGCAAAAGTTAGACTGCTAAATGAAGAAAGTACTATAGCAGTGGCTATCGCGTATTTTATTTTACCCATATGAGAACATCCCTATTTAAAAATTAACAACCTTGTTCAATCAAATTTATCTAAGTAGCGAGCCCGCATTGGTGGTGGCAACTTATGTCGGCTTTTATTTGATGCTCAAAAAACAAGCAAGAATTAGTCCGTAATGTGATTATTCTTTAATAATAGTAGCGATGTTTCATAATAAATCAGTGAATTATTCAAAAAAATAGCTAAATATTTTCAGATAAAAACGAAAGAAATTACGTACTTAGTTTGTATTTTTGTGATTTGGGATGGATTAAACTAATTTTTGAACACCTGATTCGGTAAGTTTGACGCAAAGGGTTGCGCAATCGATTCTTGCTAAGTTGATGATTTTAATGAAAAGGTGTGAACTTGAAGGGGGAGGGAGATGTTTTGGGTATGTAATCTTCCGTATGGTATCACAAAAAAAATGAAAATATCAGACTTGCTGTTCTTAAATCACAACCTATAATGCTGAAAACCGGAGCGTCTGCCAACGCTCCGGTTTTTTTGTGTCCGAAACTCAGTGAAGCGTCTGCCAACGCTTACTGAAAACGCACGACACGTAATATAATTACAGGACAAATTATCATGCGTATCGAACAAGAACTTAAGTTAGGCTTCAAAGATGTACTGTTTCGCCCTAAGCGTTCAACACTAAAAAGTCGTTCTCAAGTAAATTTAACCCGCGATTTTACATTCAAGCATAGCGGTCGTCAATGGTCAGGTACACCTGTAATCGCAGCTAATATGGACTCAGTTGGTAGCTTCGAAATGGCTACTGAGCTTGCAAAACACGGCGTAATGACAGCAATGCACAAACACTACACTGTTGAACAGTGGGCTGAGTTTGTAAAAAACGCTGATAAAGAAACACTTAACAAAGTATTCGTATCTACTGGTACGTCTGAACGTGACTTCGAAAAAACAAAAGAAATCCTAGCGCTAAGCGAAGATCTTGAGTTTATTTGTATTGATATCGCGAACGGCTACTCAGAGCATTTAGTTGAATACGTACAAAAAGTGCGTGCTGAATTCCCAACAATGACTATCTCTGCGGGTAACGTAGTGACTGGTGATATGTGTGAAGAACTAATCCTAGCGGGTGCTGACATCGTTAAAGTTGGTATCGGCCCTGGTTCTGTTTGTACTACACGTGTTAAAACAGGTGTTGGTTACCCTCAGCTTTCTGCAATTATTGAATGTGCAGACGCAGCACACGGCCTTGGCGGCATGATTATCGGTGATGGCGGTTGTGCTTGTGCTGGTGACGTTGCTAAAGCGTTTGGCGGCGGTGCTGATTTCGTAATGCTTGGCGGTATGCTAGCAGGTCACGAGCAGTCTGGTGGCGAAGTTATCGAGCAAGACGGTAAAACGTTCATGAAGTTCTATGGAATGTCTTCAGAGTCAGCAATGGCTAAACACTCTGGTGGTGTTGCTAAGTACCGTGCTGCAGAAGGTAAAACTGTTTTACTTCCATACCGTGGTGACGTAAACGACACTATCTCAGACATCCTTGGTGGTGTACGTTCAACTTGTACATACGTAGGCGCAGCAAAGCTTAAAGAGCTAACTAAGCGTACTACTTTCATCCGTGTACAAGAGCAAGAGAACAACGTTTTCGGTAAAGCATAACGTTTAAAATACTTGTTTAAAATTTTAAGAAATGAGCCACTTTTTAGTGGTTCTTTTTTGTCTGAAATTCGGTAAGTGACAGCAGAGAAAATATTTCTGCCCCATTATCGCTTAAACTGTATCGGTTACCTTCTCTAAGGGTTGTGTTTTTGCATTAGTTTTCCTATTGGAAAATTATTTCTGAGAGAGTTGAGTTCCAAAAAGATTGTTGTTAGATTGTCTGAATGAAATACATTTCAACGCTTACATCATTCTTCTTCTGGTGGCGCTCTAATTAGAGCGGCACGGAATTCTTACATTCYCAAGCTGCTGGAAGGTAGCTAAGATTGTAATTTCTTTTATATCTCCAGTAGCGATCTGTTTTAACTAGGAGATATACCTTTGAGCACAAATCAATATACTGATAAACCAGAAATTATTTTAACCGGTGATAGAGCTACAGGCCCGCTGCATCTAGGTCATTATGTCGGTTCTTTAAAGCAGCGTGTAGCTTTACAGGCAATTCATGAGCAAACGATTCTTGTTGCTGACATGCAAGGTCTTACTGATAATGCTCATAATCCGAAAAAAGTATCATCTAACATTCTAAATGTCGTTGCCGATTACCTAGCTGTTGGTATCGACCCTTCTAAAACAACCATTTGCCTTCAATCACAACTACCCGCTCTTGCCGAGTTGACTATGTATTACAGCAACCTCGTAACCATCAGTCGGTTAGAGCGAAATCCAACAGTCAAAAGTGAAATCCAAAACAAAGGGATTGAACGATCTATCCCAGCTGGTTTTCTAACATATCCTATATCTCAAGCTGCTGATATTACGGGGTTTAACGCATCTTTAGTCCCTGTTGGGGATGACCAATTACCAATGATTGAACAAACTAATGAGATAGTGAGAAAGGTTAACTCACTAGCAGGGCGTATTGTTTTGAATGAGTGTAGACCTTTATTAAGTAACGCATCACGTTTACCTAGTGCTGATGGGAAAAATAAGATGTCTAAGTCGATGGGCAACGCCATTAATCTTGGCTCTACCGAAAAAGAAATCTCCGCAGCTGTCAAATCGATGTATACCGATCCTAATCACTTAAGGGTCGAAGACCCCGGCAATATCGAAGGAAATGTTGTGTTTACTTATCTCGATGCTTTTCATTCAGATGAAGACTATGTCAGCCAACTAAAAGGGCATTATCAACATGGGGGGCTTGGTGACGGTCAAACGAAAAAAGTACTGGAAGAGTGTTTGCAGGATATGCTCCGACCAATAAGAGAGAGAAGAACAGAGTTTTTAAATGATAAGGCTCAACTAGTTGATATTTTAGTGGAAGGAAGCCGAATATCTAAAGATAAAACAGAAAAAGTGCTTTTTGATGTTAAAGACATCTTTGGACTCAATATTCTATGAATAACTTATTTTCAGCAACGAGCTTCGAGAAGGTCATTGGCTGAACATTTCGAAGCTCTTTTCTCTATTAGGGATACTTTAACTTATGTGAATTTAGTAGAAATAGTTAGTGTCGCTAACTCATTTCTGTCCAAAAATCAGTTATAGCCAAGTAATAAAGCTGGTCAATATGCCGTATGAATCCATTTGGTTCTCTACGGCATATCCATTATCAATAGTATGAAAATCTCATCTAGTTATTTTACAGCATACTTCTCGAAAATAGCCTTACCAATTTCATTAATTGCTTGGTTACGTTTTGGCATTGATAGGTTGGTTTGTGTCAGGTAGATACTAATGATTAGTGGCTCGCGCTCATTATTCCAGATTACTGCAGTTATACCACGTGAACCGTTAGCACCTGCGCCAGAACGATCTGCAATAGACCACCCTTGTGGCAAAACAGAACGTAGCAAAGAATCGGAAACAGTGTTCCCTTGCATCCATTCCTTAAGTTGTTTTTTTGAATCTGGGTTCAATACATCTTCTAATAAAATATGACGCAAGGTCTTATTCATCGCATTTGGCGTCGTTGTATCTCGTCGGTCATCAGCTTTGGCTTGGTTTAGTTCTGGTTCAAAACGATCTAATTGAGTTACTTCATCTCCGGTAAAACGTAGAAATTCAGTGACACCCTGTGGACCTCCTATGTGCTGTAAAACTATGTTTGCAGCAGTATTATCACTAGTTTTCATCGTAGCTTCACAAGCACCTTCAAGGGTAATTGAACCCCCAACCATGTTTTTTGTAATTGGTGACCAAGTGATTAGTTCATCGGACTTTACTGGCGCCATTATATTTGTATCTAAAATGTCTCTATCAGAATCATGTAGCATTTTTGCACATGCTAATGTCTTGAATGTACTCATCATGGGGAACCTTTCATTCCCTTTATAATTCCATTGTTGATCGTTGGAATCTAAAACTGATACACCTATGCGTCCCGAGGTACGTTGTTCTATAGAATCGATCGTGTCACTTAATGT
>NZ_JAKJSW010000157.1:0-10268 GCF_050337375.1 Vibrio makurazakiensis
GTAGAAACGGCTTTAACTCTTGGTGTATCGACGACACGAGTGGCCGCTACTTTAATTTGGGAAACACGCTTCCCACTACTCGCAGCTGTTATCGCAGCATTTTCCCGTATTGTTACTGAAGTCGGTTGTTCAATGATGGTAGGTGGCAACATCATGGGTATGACTCGTAATATCCCAACGGCAATAGCGATGGAAAGCCATAAAGGGGCATTTGCTCAAGGCGTAGCACTTGGCATGGTCTTACTTTGTTTAGCACTCGCTCTAAACTTCTTTCTCTCAAGTGTGAGAGGAAAAGGTTATCTAAGGACRTAGGTGAATAACATGAGTATTAAGATAACCACACAACAGCTTTCTGTTCGCTTTAAAGAACGAGTGCTTTTCCATATTCCTCAATTAAGCATTGGCCCGAATGACGCGATTTACCTTAAGGGCGATAATGGCGTTGGTAAAACGACATTGCTTAAAGTTCTTGCTGGTTTAACCAAACCCACAACCGGAAACATAAATGGTTCAATATCGGGTTGGAAAGCGACATTGCTACCTCGTTCGAAATTCAAAGACATTATCTATCTGCACCAATCACCATATTTATTCGATGGCACCGTGTTTCAAAATGTCGCTTATGGGATTCGATTTGTAAAAGAGTGCCAAAAAGATAAGCGAGCGCAAATAATCAATGCGTTAAGAATGGTAGGTTTGGAAACTTTAGCAGACGAGCATGTGTCCGTACTGTCTGGCGGAGAACGACAACGCGTCGCGATGGCACGAGCATGGATCTTAAAACCTTCTATTCTGCTAATGGATGAACCGAGTGCCTCATTAGATAAAGAATCGATTGAAAGATTGGTTGTAATGGCACAAGATCTCCTGAAAAGAGGCGTCAGCTTGGTGATAACAAGTCACCAAACCAATGCCCTAACCGATTTATGCCAAAAACAATGGTGGATTAAAGACAACACTTTAATTGAATCGCCAATGTTGCATGTGATTTCAAAACATAAAGCACAAGAGAATTTATATGTTGCTTCCAACGCAAACTAGTTGGGTTATTTTAGCTGGCGGCCAAGCAAGTCGCATGGGCGGTAAAGACAAGGGCTTAGTTGAATTGAATGGTCAGCCATTAATTCAATACGTTATCGACAAGCTCGCACCGCAAACCAAATGCATCACCATAAATGCCAATCGTAATCTCAGTACCTACAGTCAATTTGCGCCTGTCGTTCAAGACTCATTCCCAGATTACCCGGGCCCACTCGGTGGGATCCACGCAGGCTTAAAAAGTGCGCCTAATGACTGGGTTGGCTTTGTTCCTTGTGACAGCCCACAAATCAACGAAGACCTTGTTGCTCGTTTCTGTAAACAAGTCGAACCGGATACCGATATTTTGGTTGCTCACGATGGTGAGTACAAACAGCCGGTTTTCACCCTATTTCACAAACGAGTTTTGCCTAAGTTAGAAGCATTTTTAGCTCGTGGCGACCGTAAGATCATCCTTTTATACAAAGAGTGCCAAACAAGCTATGTGGATTTCAGTGATTCACCAAACTGCTTCGTCAACTTAAACACTCCTGAAGAACTACTACAATTTGGAACGCTCCAGTAATGACAAATTCAAAATGCTACCCTAACCTACCCCTGCTCGGCTTTGCAGCTTACAGCGGTACAGGCAAAACAACTTTACTTGAAGCGCTTTTACCTTTGTTAACCGAATCAGGACTAAAAATTGGCGTATTGAAACATGCGCACCACGACTTTGATGTCGATAAACCAGGTAAAGACAGCTATCGCTTAAGAAAAGCTGGAGCAACTCAAATGCTGATTGCATCACGTAATCGACACGCATTGATGACAGAGACTCCAGAAGAAGAAGCGAATTTCGAATACTTACTGACTCGTTTTGATTCTGAGCAACTTGATCTCATCTTGGTTGAAGGCTGTAAGAACATTGCGTTTCCAAAAATCGAACTGCATCGCGCTGAAGTGGGTAAACCTTGGCTTTACCCTAATGATGACAATATTGTTGCTATAGCCGCCGACGAGAAAGTCGACAGCGACTTGCCTCAAATGTCGATTAACGACTTACAAGCAATCAGCCAGTTCGTTATTAACTATGCATCAGAGTTTTCTAGTTCATCGAAATGTTGCGCTCCAAAAGATGATATTCCAGCACCATGCTGCGATTCTTTTTCGCCTGCTGGTTTAACCGTGACTCAAGGGCAAGAAAAGATCCTAGACAGTATCGACAACTCAAAGCTGACAGAGTCGGTTAGCCTACTCGACAGCTTTGAACGTGTATTGGCCACTGACATCATTTCTCCAATCAATGTTCCTCAATACACTAACTCTGCGATGGACGGTTATGCTATCAAGGTTGACGACTTAGCAAGAGACTCATATACCGTTGTTGCTGACGTAATGGCTGGGTATGCATATGACGCTGAATTACAGTCTGGTGAAGCTGTAAAAATAATGACTGGCGCACCTATGCCTAAAGGGGCAAACACCGTCATTATGCGCGAACAAGCTATACATGAAAATGATCACGTTAGCTTCCCTGACGCTAAAATCAGCATCGGACAAAACGTTCGTCAGGCTGGTGAAGATTTAGCTATTGGACAGCCAGTCTTCACACAAGGCACCCGTATCGACTCGCCTGAAATGGGAATGATAGCGTCGCTTGGTTTCGGGCAATGCGAGGTTAAACGAAAAATCAAAGTAGCCGTTTTTTCTACAGGTGATGAAGTACAAAACCCAGGTGAAACACAAAAGCCAAATTCTATTTACGACTCAAACCGCTTCACGATTATGGGCATGCTACGTAAGCTGGATTGCGACATCATCGACTACGGCATCATTGAAGATAACGAGTCTAAAATGATGGATGTACTACATTCAGCTTCATTAGATGCAGATATGGTGATCACATCTGGTGGCGTTTCGGTGGGTGATGCAGATTACATTAAACTCGCACTCGATAAACTTGGTCAGATAGACTTCTGGCGTATCAACATGCGCCCGGGACGCCCTTTAGCTTACGGTAAGATCGAGGAAACACCATTCTTCGGATTACCAGGCAACCCAGTTGCCGTTATGGTTTCTTTCATTAATTTTGTAGAGCCTGCAATTCGAAAGCTTCAAGGACAAGAAAACTGGCAGCCTGTTAAAGTAAATGCTGTAGCGGCTGAGGCTATTCGCTCTCGTCAAGGTCGAACAGAGTTCAGCCGCGGTGTATTCACCATGAACGAAAATGGCACAGTAGAAGTTCGTACTACAGGTAAACAGGGCTCTGGTATCCTACGCTCAATGAGTGAAGCTAACTGCTTAATCGAAGTTTCTCCGAATGTAGATACAGTTAAAGTCGGTGAAAGCGTGACAATCATCCCACTTCAAGGCAGAATCTAACTATTAGATTTTGAAGGCTAAGTTAATCGCTTACTTAGCCTTAGATATTGCATTTAGAGAGACCGACATGGCACGCACAATTCTTTACACGTACAAAGAAGAAGACAAAGAGTTACTGTTTTCTTATCAAGAGCACCGCACAATTCAAGAAGCGGTAGCAGAAGCAGAAGGCATTGATCTTACTGAGTACCTAAAGACCGAACAACAGCTTGAGTTAATCTCTGATACGAAAGCTGTTCGTAATTACCAAGATAACTACTTCCGCAAGCTTGGCTTTACTAAGCTAACGCTAAAGCAAAAAGATAATCTTGGTGTAGGTAAAAAGAACAAGTAATCCTCAAGGATTCAGTCATCTACAGACAGATACAAAAAAGGTTGATGTTCACACATCAACCTTTTTTAATTTCACTTATCCTAACTGGATAAAATTAAGCATCTCTAATTAAAATAGAATTTTAATCTATTTTATATTTAGGAAAGCTGCCCCACGAACACCGCCTGAATCGCCATGCTTCGCTTTAATGATCTTCGGACACTTCGCCACAGAAAGTAGGTACTTAGGTACTCGTTTTGGCATTTCTTCGTAGATAAGCTCAAAGTTAGACAAACCACCACCCAATGCAACAACGTGTGGGTCTAATGCAGTGAACAAGTTACCAAAACAGATAGCCAACAACTCCATAAAGCGTTCAACATGCTCAGCTGCTTTCGCTTCACCTTGTGCATTCGCTTCAATGATCTCTATCGCCTTCTTCTTCTCGCCAAAGTAGTGTTCATACAACAGCTCGAAGCCTCGACCAGATAGATAGCTATCTAGACAACCTTTTTTTCCACAACCACAGCCTAATAGTGGCGCATTTTCACCTAAATGAAGCCAAGCATCTAACGGTAAACGCATATGACCAAGTTCACCCGCTACATGGTTGCGACCTGAGAATACTTTACCGTCGTAAATTAAACCTCCACCAAAGCCCGTACCTAAAATAAGGCCTGCAACTGAAGGTTCATCTTTAAGCTCTTCATCCCACGCTTCAGACAAAGCGAAGCAGTTTGCGTCATTTTCGATCTTTACAGTGCGACCAATTTTCGCTTCTAAATCAGCACGTAGTGGCTTGCCTTTAGCTGAAGGTACATTAACCGTTAACACTGTTCCATCATCAGCGTCTTCCATACCAGGAAGCCCTAAGCCAATCTTTCCTTCACAAGAGAATTCAGCGTCATACTTGTTCACAATGCCTGCAATCGTATCAACCAACTTCGAATAATCATCGGTTGGTGTAGGTACGCGCTCGGTTGCTACTCGCTCTAAGTTTTCGTTGAAGGCACCAAATTCAATTTTAGTCCCGCCAACATCGAAGCCGTAATACATGTAACTCTCTCCTGATTCATCCCTAAAATGGGACGTTAAAACTAAACTAGAGGCATTATCCATATCCCTCCCCCCACAAACCGTGACCTAAAGCGAATTTATTCGCTGAAATGAACTGGTTGAACAACAAGACAGCACACGGAATTGCAAAGCTTAGACTGACTTCTCGCTTTTCGTGTGCTCTATGAAAGCTTTCAAACACGGCATCGTCGGATCAGACTTATATCGGGTCTTACTTAACATGTAACTTTCGCGGAATGTTTCAAACCAAAGCTGCAGAACCTCACCCGCTTCAACTTCATGTGCTTGTTTCAATACTAAACTCGCAACTTCTGCTGTCGACAAATGCTGGTCGTTATCCGATTTTCTCATCATATATTGAGATACCGAATCTGGCTCGATAGAAAGTACTGGCAGGTTTTGTAGATACTCCGAGCGACGGAATATTTTTCTTGCTTCGCGCCAGCTTCCATCAAGGAAGATAAATAACAAAGTTTTGTTAAGGTCACGAGTGGTGGACAAGTCTGTAATTACGCGTGATTTATCATCTGTGTAGTCTTCAGGGAAAACTACCACAGGCTGATAACGCTCATCGTTCAAGATATCTAACATTTCAGAACTTGGTTCTGTGCGATTCCACTGATATACATAGCTTTCTTTGATCGTGTCCACAATCAAACGACCAGTATTACTTGGTTTCAATACTTCATTGTCCGATACGATCAACATCGCTGCGACATTGGTGTCGATATCAGGTTGATACTCACAAATACAATGGTCTTGCTTTATTTGGCAATGCTGACAACGAACGACTTTGCAGCCTCGAGCATTAAACGGTTTGGTCGATAAAGACAAGCGGTGTTGGAACAGACGGTGGAAAGCGTGGATTCTCATGAAGTACAAACGATAACTATAGATAATTGGCGCAATTGTACTTACAGTAACAACAGATTGATAGAAGGAATTCTTTATGCAAGACCCCGCTCTACTGCGCTTTGTTTGTTTTATTCTCGTATTTCTTCTTTGTGCTTTTTGGGAATACAAAGCACAACGTAAACCTCTTACCCAAAGCAAGTTTGTTCGTTGGGGAAACAATTTAAGCTTACTGACTTTAAATGGTGTACTTATCGCATTGATAATGCCTATTGTTGCATTTCAAGCAGCAGTGTTGGCTCAAAACCATAGTGTGGGGTTGTTCAATGTAATCACTCTTCCTACGATTGTTGAGATCGGGCTGTCAGTCGTCCTCCTCGACTTAGCAATTTACCTTCAGCATTTGGTATTTCATCGTGTTCCCTTTCTATGGAAGCTTCACCGAGTACACCACGCAGACCTAGATATTGACGTAACAACGGGGACTCGCTTTCATCCAGTTGAGATCCTAATATCCATGTGGATAAAAATAGCGTTCGTTATGATTCTAGGCGTTCCACCTATTGCAGTCATCATTTTCGAAATCATCCTAAACGCAAGTGCAATGTTTAATCACAGCAATGCAAAGCTCCCGTTACCTATGGATAAATGGTTACGACGTTTGTTAGTCACCCCCGATATGCATAGAGTTCACCACTCCATCATTGCTCGTGAAACACATTCAAACTTCGGGTTCTTCTTGTCTACATGGGACTTTGTATTTAAGACTTACAGGTCGCAACCTGAATTTGGCCATGACGGCGTTAAGATTGGTGTGCCTGAAATCAATACTCCACAGTCACAACACTTGAATCGGATGTTGATTCAACCTTTTGTGAAGCACCCTAACAGCAAAGATTCAGACAGTTAGTTAGCTGCTTAAGGCTTCATTAAACGTAATAAAAAGAGGTGCTAGTTGTAAAACTGGCACCTCTTTTTTCGTTAATCGCAATCTAATCGCTTAAAGCCAAGCACCAACCAATGTTCAGGCTATGGTTGATGTGTCGCACGATTAGTTTGCCCTCTGTTTATTGGTTCTGGTTACTATCAAGCCCTAGCTTAGAATGTATTTATGCAGCATAGATTGTTGATTACCTGCAATTTGAGCTACCTGCTGAGAACTTTCGACCATAGACTCAATTTGATGCTTAGTGTTCTCTCCACGATCGGATATCCGTGAGATTGAATTTGAAACATCGGCAGTCGCTCGTTCTTGTTCTTCAGTCGCCACCATTATCTGCTCGACTCGGCCGCGGATTTTTTCTACCGCCAGTGCGATATCTTCAAATGTAACTTTTACATCGTTACTTGTCTCAAGTGCGCTCGACATTTCTTTTCTTGATTCAGCCACCGCCATGCGTGATTTGTCTGCCGCAGTGACTAATTCGTTCATCATGTCTCTGATGTTTGTCGTTTGCTGCGATGTTCCACTTGCTAATTTTCTTACTTCATCTGCGACCACGGCAAAGCCCCGCCCTTGCTCACCAGCTCGTGCAGCTTCAATAGCGGCGTTCAGTGCGAGTAAATTCGTGCTTTCCGCTATTCCGCTGATCATATCAACCATCTCACGGATCTGTTTTACGCGACTATCAAGTTCAACCATCGACGACTCATTGATGTTCAACGTATTTTCTAGACTCTGTAAACGATCTTGGTTCAACCCAATCACTTTGCTGCCTAGCAATGATTGTTCTGCCGCATGTACTGCATCTTGATTGGAATCATTGGTGATTGTAGCTATTTCTCCGATTGAAGCCTCTAACTGAGTAATCGTCGAAATCATACTTTGTAAGGAATCATTCTGTTCAATCAAGCTTTGATTGGTGTTTTCCGCAGCTTCGTGGCTTACCTCTGCCGTTTGATAAAGTGTTTCACAATTTCTTGTCACAGTAGAGATTGAACCATTGGTTGATGCGATAACCGCATTCAACTTTTCTGCGATTACTTGTAGTTCATGTGGACCGATTGTTTTCGTACTACCTGAAAAGTCATGATTGGATAATAAGTTAAGCTGACTCGTAATATTTTTCAGTCCTTTATTTGTCCATGCTCTTAACCAAATCCATGAAACAAGGACAACACTAACGATGACGAGCCCGCTAAGCAAAATTACCTTAATAATGGTCGAGATGGTTGTGGTCACTACCGTTTCACTTTGATCGATAAGATCCGATGCTGTATTCGAAATAGAGTTAAGCGTTTCAATAATACGGTCACCAACAACGCCGGCTTTGGCTAGCTCTAGCTTTTGTTGGTCTTGAGACTCTAGCTTGGTGAGTATCTGCTTCAATACCCCACCTTCAGCAAAACCCGCCTTTACCATCTCATAAGGTGCGGTTAAGCTCGCAAACTCTTTTATATCTGGATGCCAATCTGAAAAGTCATCATACGCAAGGTTAATACCTGCAATCCGATTGCGCATTTCTTTATACTCTAGCCCAGCACTATCTAAGTCTTCTTGCATCATCATGACCAAAAAAGTACTTTCCATTGAGCTCGCACTAGCAGTAAACCGGTTGGCAGCATCATAAGCTTCTGGGTTATTTTGTACTAGGAATGAGCTAATTCGATTCATTTCAGGGCCAATTGAACTTAGACCATAACGAAATTCTGTTACTTCACTGCTCAACTGAGCTTGTCTGCTGAGTATCTCCATTTGCATACTGAGTACTCCTCGTGAAACAGACTGGAGAAGTTTAATGTCATCCATCAGTTGCTTTCGATATTCTTCAGATACTGAGCCTTTAAAATTATCCGCGATGATAAACAATTGCTCTACGAGTAAATCCGTGCGATCCGTTGTGGATTGAACTTTACTTTGTACAGCCACCAGCGCGTCTGTGTTGTCTATCTGCGTGCCATAACTCAACAACTTCACTTGCTCTAGAATACTTTGAGTTAACTCCGCATTATGCATTGCTAGCGGTAGCCCCTGTTCAGACAGAGTTTCAAAATGACTACCGACTCTTTCTACACCACGAATACTAGCAAAAGATAAAATGGCGACAAGAACGATAATTGATAAGAAGATCACGCTGATCATTTGAATAAGCGAGAGAGAAGAAGGAGAACGTTTTAAATTAAGCATTTCAAATCCAGTTTGACTCACAAGAGCTAAGCCCTTAATTTAAGACGTATACTAGGATCCGTAGATGACGGTTTTATTTCATAACAATTTCAGTACAGTGACACATGAAACGAACGAACTTCTTATACCTGCCACTCAGCCTATTGTTGCTAGCTGGTTGTAGTTCTCAGCCAGATATGACGAGGCTCGCAGAAATCGAGGCTTCAAAATCTAGGCTGTCACATACGCAGAAAGCGAATGATAAACAAATCACCGATGCGTATATGGCAATGTATGCACAATGGAAAGGTGTACCCTACCTATACGGTGGAACATCATTTCAAGGAGTTGATTGTTCAGCTTTTGTTCAGACAATTGTTCGTGATGCGACTCAGCAATTACTGCCAAGAACAACCCATAAACAAAGTACTCACGGTATAGAAGTTTCCTACTCTGAAGTAAGAAGTGGCGATTTAGTTTTCTTTAAAACATCTCGAACGACAAATCATGTAGGCGTTTATCTGGGGAATATGCAATTTTTACATGCATCAACATCAAAAGGTGTGATTATTTCAAGGCTAGATAACCCGTATTGGGCTTCTGTATTTTGGCAATTTAGGCGAGTGTAGTACCCGCCTACTTTGGTAGATTTGTGTTAATCGTACTTTGCGACAGCGGAATCAAACAGGTTCTTAACCAGTGCGATATATTCATCTAAGAATTCAATTTGTGGGTTTGTTGCTTTCTTGCTCCAAACACCCGCTAATACTTCACCTAAGTCTTCAACGACAGAATCGGCTTCTTTTAGCAATTGAAAACGAACACTTGAATGAAGCTCAGGGTTCTGTTCAAAGATTGTCATGATATTACTAGAAATCATATCCGTCACAAYATCTTCAACACTTTCTTCCCCAGTGTCACCTTGCTGCTGAGCAAATACATCTAAATTAAATGCCAAATGCTCAATTAACGCTAAATAACCATCGGTTTCTACAACCACTATACTTCTCCATTCCCGAGCTAGGCTAGGACCAAAAAACACCTAATACATGTAATACTAAGACATGTCTGCCATTTGTCATCAATATATTTCTAAAACTAAGCGGCTACTCAGTTAGGTGGTCATTGCATAAACGATATTGTTCGAAAACACACAGTTTTGCTACCGAAACTCACCTTTTCTACATTATACGGATACACGCAGTTAATTATCGACAACCACATTGCGTYCGTAATATCGAAGATATCAACTGAAAATAAAGATTCCACCAACAATGGTCACTAACGAATAGGATTGAGAGTCTCCTCCCAAAATATATCTCACTATTGGTACGTCATCTATTTTACGGAGCGCCGATATAAGCATTCTATATGGGTATTATATCTATCAATAGTGATTCATCAAAACGTAAACGACTTAGTTCACAATTCAATGATTTTATTTATTACGCCTTTGTTTCAAAAGCGAAATGTTGAGCTTCCCCTCTATTAAAGGTCAGAAAGTATTCTAAACTGGAG
>NZ_JAKJSW010000158.1:0-10233 GCF_050337375.1 Vibrio makurazakiensis
GTGTTTAATACTAGTAATTAATAAGATCACTAAGCGGATTTGTGTCTAATCACCTAACAAAAACTACACATGACAAAGAGCCGATATTTTATCGGCTCTTTAGCTTTAGTTGCACATTGCTCATTCGCTTTAAGCGCAAGCCAATGCAGGAGTCTGAGTCTGCTGACGAACAAAAGAGGCTGACTGGTGATCAAAACGAGTTTCTTGAGTAGCCCTCGATCTTTTGGCCCAGACTTTTTCGTGAAAGTAGTAAGCGAATGAGTTCACTGTCGGCTCTAAAACTGCAATAAGGCCACCAATTAAAGCGTCGCCCGTCAGTACATAGGTAACGGTAAAAGCAACGCTAAAGTGCACAACCGCAAAGCTAGCGGTTTTGATACGCATCATTGCACCATTACGCTTGAGCATAGGGAGTGCTTGCCATACTTTTTCATGAAAATAGAAAGCAACCGTATTAATTGAAGGTTCAATCATTGCAATCATACTGCCGAGTAAGAAATCACCGACCAGCAAATAAGTAATCGTGGTTGCAATTGAAAAGTGTATAGCAGCAAAGGTGATGGTCTTAATCATGATATGCCCTCTTTCGGCGTTCTATCTGTTAAAACCATTATTGAGAATTATTATCATTAAGTGAAGTTGGTTATTTCTATTAAACCAATAGTTGATTCCTTTCGTTAAGAACAACTCACTTCATTGAATCTTTAATCTTGTTCAGAGTAAATACTTACTAAGCCCTAAAACAAACAACCCCTGCAATGGCAGGGGTTGTCGTTTAGTCTTCGTACACCTTAACGGCGAACGCATCTTCAATCTTTTTCAGTTCTTCTTGCTCTTTTAAGTTTATTTCATCTTGAAGAGCAGCTTTACGTTCTTTTAGATCGGCTTTTTCTGACTTAGTTAGAAATTTGGCAGCTTTTTTGTTCGTTAAAGCATACGCTACGACGTCATCACCTTTTTCTCTACGCTCAGTTACTCGCTGTGAAAAACGTTCTTTATCGCGTGCTCTACGCTCAGCAGCTGTTAATTTACTCATGTTTGTACCTTATTGGTTAATAGCGGTAGGTATCTTCACTACCTTGAGTTAAACAAAGAAACTGAATGCACATTTGCCTAACTTATCTGGCTATTTTAACATAATTGTCTGTAATGCCCTCATTCTATCTAGCCCCATAAACCATCAAGTTATTTAGTTAGGTGTAAAAATAACCATTATTTACCCATGCAAATACTTACTTAACCCCAACTTTACGAAAACGGCCTGAGGAATTGGAATAACATCAAATCGAGCAAAGACCCAAATACTCGCCCCCCCGACCAAACAACCAGCAATAAATTCAGGTAAGCTCGTAAACATATTCGTAATGATTTGGTTGATGGCTAATGCACCTAAAGCGATGACAAGACAGGTGACCCACTTAGAATGTTCATAAGGTAAGAACTCTAAAGACTGGCTAACTTTATAGAGCAAAGCTAACCTCAAAACGTAGGCTAACCCAAGCACCACAGGAACTCCCCAAAGCCCATAAATAGGTGTAACAACAAAGTATCCACCAGCGGCAGCAACTGCACACACGGCTTGAATCCACATTTGGGCGCGGCTGGAATCTCCGCTATAACAACCTAAATTTAGATAGTCTCCAGCATTTTTCACCATACCAATCGCCAGTAAAACGACCACTATCGAACCAGAAAGCTCATAGCTACTTGGCAAGATTAAGGTAATAAACCCTGGGACAGTAAGGATCATCAAAGTACCTAGTACAGTACCAATATTGACCCCAAGCAAGGCTTTATCTGCACACGTTTTAGCTCCACCTTTTTGCTGAAGAATCGCTACTCGATTCGGGAACCACCAAAGAGCATAAGGCTGCAGCATTAGGCCAAGAATCAATGCAAATTTAGCGCTCACCGCATAAATGGCTAACTCTTCTACTCCCACAACGCTCGCAAGAAACCAGCGATCGAGCCCGTTGATCATATAAACAGATGCGCCTCCTATGAGTACTGGCACGCCAAAGCTAAGTAGCTGTTTCGAATGTTTTAGGAAGCCAAATTTGCCCATTTCTTGCCATTGATAACGAAGTAAACAAACTAGCAGCAATACACTGGAAAGTGCGCTCGCTATCAACACACCATCAATACCGTAACCAGCCTCCAATAGCCCATAAGTCATCAAAGCTTGTACAGCGGCTTTTAATACATTCAGTAAACAAAAGCGCTTCGCCAGCGCATTCATCCTCATCAAAGTCAGAGGAATAGAAATAGTCCCATCTATCATGGTAGGAATAAGCAGGATCAGAATTTGGTAAGGTTGAAATTCGACAGGTAAACTCAAGATTAACCAAGGCATACTTATCGCTATCAGCGAACCTCCTAATAAGCACACCGAAACACTCAGCGTAAAACAGTTCGAGATAAGGTTACGTTTTTCGTCACCTTGCGCAGTTCCCACATATCGATACATTGCATCGACAATGCCAAAACTGAACAGTATGGTTCCAATATCGGCCAACAATACTATCGCCTCTAACGAACCATATTCGGCTAGCGTCAATTTGTGAGTGATATAAGGGATCATTACGAGTGAAATTCCTTTCATCATAATGATTCCCACGGCGTAATAAGCCGATTGCTTTAGTGAATCCATGCGCACTCCTTAGCGAGCTGGCCACAAGATGCTTTTACAATCTCCAAGCAGGCTACGAAATCGACGTTTTTGAGGAGCAAGCAACAGTGACCTTAGACCAAAAAACACCGCAATTCCCTTACGCTGTAGCCCTCGATGATAGTCAGCATAGCCTTCTAATATTCGCGCTTTGGCCGACTTAAATGCCGAAGCGGGCAAGCACCAAGTATGTTGAGAATCTTGATAGTGTTTAAGTATGGACTCTATTGATTGYAGATTTCTCAGCTTAAAATGATCGGTTTGTGTTGTAGAGCTTTGGCGCATTAAATAGCCCGACTGAATTGAGTTAAGCGCCCCTATTGGATGCTTTTCACATATTCTCAGCCATAGGTCCCAATCCTCTCCATATTCGATCTCAGCATCGAAAGCTTTCATCTGAGTAAGCACGTCTGCTTTCACCATCACTGTAGAAGTCCCAATAATGTTATTCTGAATGGTGAACTCTAGTGCATTGTTAAGGGGAATAAATAAACGCTCTTCACCATGAAATTGTTCCCAGTAACTAAAGCAATCTACAATCGACTGATATTGCTCCGTTAAGTGATCGTAATTAGTAAAACTCATACCTAGCGAAGGGTGCGCCGCATGCAATGCAAGTTGCAGTTCTAATTTCTCGGGTAACCAAAAATCATCAGCATCTAGAAACGCAATAAAGTCCCCACATGCTTGATTGATACCCATATTTCTCGCTTGCGAGGCTCCTACACCAGTTGTAGTAATAACCGATATACGCGGGTCAGTTAGTGTCTTTAGATAAGCGTCCGTTTTATCGGCGCTGTTATCGTCAATAATAATCAGCTCAATATCTTGATGGGTTTGTTCTAAAACGCTGTCAATGGCCTTAGGTAAAAAAGCCATGCAGTTATAAGTAGGTATGATCACGGAAACTTTAGCCATAGTGACGTTCTCTTTAAGTGGTTATGCAATCACTAACGCACTATCCATGCCATTTACTAACTCACTGAATTTCATGATCTAAATTTCCCACGTCGCAAATTGACAGCCCAACGAAGCACGCTGCTCTCAAAATGAATCAAATTGATTTTCTTTTTGAAAAAAAAAGGACCACCTATCATTCCTCAACCTAAACACATGAAATTACTTAGGAAAATTTATGGTTCGCATCTTGCTATCTACTGAAAAGTAAACGGAAAAATACGTTAATGAATACGGGTAAATTTTCTGAAGTGGAATAATTGAGGGCTTAAATATGAAAAAAGTGGCGTTTATTGCTCCAACTTATCCTGTACTCAGCGAGACTTTTGTTCAAACAGAAGTGGAAGCCATTGAGTCTTGCGGACACAGCGTTTGTGTTTTAACGTTCACTATCGAGAAAAGCGAAACTGACTTTGACTACCCCGTGATAAAAATAGGTGATGATGTTCCGCTCACCAAGCTAGCGTCAATATCACCGCTTGGCCTATTCAGAGCACTCACGTTTATCGCTCAACAAACAAGCCTTCCGAAGAGGTCGTTGTTTGGCTACGGACTCAAGTTAGCGTTGCAACTCGCCGACATGAACGTCCAACATGTTCATGCGCACTTTTGCCAGCACACCGCAGCTCATGCCATTGTAGCCGCAAAACTATTGAACATCAGTTGCTCGTTCGTCGCACACGGTCATGATGTTTATGAGTCAGCATTCGATGTTGAGCAGAAAATTCTAGCTTGTGACTTTGTCGTTGCTGTATGCCAAGACATGGCCAGTAATTTCAAAGCGACGACAAACGAAAAAGTAAATAGAAACATCAAGCTCTTACATTGTGGTGTACACACACATCAGCTTCCTTTTGGAAATAAACCGATAAGAGCCCCCCTCCATTTTATTTTCTTAGGCAGGCTGGTCGAGCAGAAAGGCATTAACTACTTACTTGAGGCTCTCAGCCCAATCGCACAACCCCTTAATATTCATCTAGACATTGTTGGATCTGGCCGGCTAGAAAGCGAATTACGCTGGCAAGTGAAACAGCTAGGTTTACAAAGAAATGTGCATTTTCTCGGTGCAAAGACGCACGAGTGGGTTAAAACTCATTTATCACACTACGACTGCTTGGTGGCACCATTTTGTGTCTCTCAAACAGGGAATGTTGATACAGGGCCATTGGTGCTCAAAGAAGCAATGGCAGTAGGGACACCAGTGATCACGACTGACATTATGGGGTGCAAAGAAATAGTGACCGATGAAACAGGATTTCTAGTGAATGAAAAAGATTCTGTAGACCTGGGATTACGAATAGAGCAGTTTGCTCAATTGAGTAGAAAAGACCGAGAAAGTATAGGGCTTAGAGCAAGAAAAAGAGTGCTGAAGCATTTCGATGCCTTTAAGCAAGCCCAGCAGTTATCTTTTTGGATAGAAAACCCCAATAGTTCAAACGAGCTAATTTGATCAACGAGTCATGTAAACAAAACCGTTTTAGTCACCGAGGTAGGAATTGCATTGCACCCCTAAAGTAGTACAATTTATCGAATTACGCCCCATAAGCTAAACTTAGTGAGTAAAGACAGTGAAACTTTTAGTTGATATTACTGGTGAAAAGTTCTTAGACATCATAGAAGAGTCTAGCGATTCCATCGTTGTTCAGTTCATTACCAATGAAGGAAAGCGGATAGGAAAACCTTTCACCGACTCAATATCAGGCTTGTTTTTAACAGGCTGGAAACCACGAACCACTTCAACGGCAATTGGGTTACAAAGATTCAAACAAGGTAAGCTACAAGATCCAAAAGTCAGCTTTGCCTTGCACCAACTTTTTCCGCTAGGACGCGATGTCAAACTTCCAACAGGTGAAATCGCGACTATTGCCAGTTATGCGAATACTCACGCCGACGGGTATTATATTTTCCTACGCATCAATGATGATCTGAAGCGAATAAAAATAACACCAGACTGGGAACTACAACCCTCTAAAAAGTTACTTACATTACCTTACTACCCAGCCCCCAAAACACAGCAAGAGATCGACAACATCGATGAGTTCGACGCTTGGGCAGCAGGGTTTTAGTCGCTACATATAAGAACACAAGGCGGATACGTGCATTATCGTATCYGCCTTGTCTATTCTTAATGACGTGCGTGTATCTAATCGACTAAAGGGTAAACACCATTTTTATCGTGTACTTCCGCACCAGTGATAGGTGGATTAAATACACAAGCCATCACCATTTCTTTATCTTTGTAAGCGCGTAAATAGTGCTCGTCGTGCTTATCAAGAATGTATAGCGTACCAGGTTTAATTGAGTAGGTTTCACCGCCAACAACTTCAATTTCGCCTTCCCCACTCATACAGAAAACTGACTCTAAATGGTTCTGATAATGAATGTGAGTTTCTGTATTTTCGTAGATAGTCGTAATGTGAAACGAAAAACCCATATTGTCGTCTTTTAGCAGCATTCGAACACTTTCCCAGTTATCCGATACTACTCTTCGCTCGCTATCACGGCATTCGTCTAATGTTCTTACAATCATGATGTATTCCTAGTTACGATGCTTTTTTAAAGTATCGAGTAGCCACTTGCTCAACAGAGCGCTTGAAAATAGCGAGCCCTTGCTCAAGTTCAGATTCTGTAATTGTTAAAGGACAGAAGAACTTCACTACTTCACCTTGTGGCCCAGCAGTTTCAATCACCATACCGTTTTCAAAACAGGCTTTTGCAATCTCGTTAGATAAATCACCATCACGACACTCAACACCAATCATCATTCCGCGACCTTTAATTTGAACAAAAAGTTCTGAGTAACGTTTAAGGACCTGATCAATTGTCGCAGTAATTTGCTGCGAACACGCCGTTATATGCTGTTCAAATTGGTTATCTGACCAATATATATCTAGGGCTTTAGCCGCAGTGACAAATGCGTGATTGTTGCCACGGAACGTACCGTTGTGTTCACCTGGTTTCCAAATATCGAGCTCAGGTTTCAGCAGTACCACCGCCATAGGTAAGCCATAACCACTAATCGATTTAGATAGTGTGACCATATCTGGTTGAATGCCAGAAGATTCAAAGCTAAAGAAAGTACCTGTTCGGCCACAACCAGCTTGAATATCATCAACGATAAGTAAAATGTCGTTGCTACGACAAATATTACTCAATCTCTGTAGCCACTTATTCGATGCGACATTCAACCCGCCTTCGCCCTGTACTGTTTCTAAAAGCACAGCTGCGGGTTTATCCATACCACTAGAGTTGTCACTTAACATTGCTTCGAAAAAGTTAAGGCCATCAACATCAGCGTAGTTTTCAAAAGGAAGACGAGTCACGTTATTCAAGCTAACACCAGCTCCCTGGCGATGGTGTTGGTTGCCTGTTGCAGCGAGTGCGCCAGCTGTACAGCCATGAAAACCATTAGTAAAAGCAACGATCGAACTACGACCTGTTACCTTTCTCGCCAATTTTAAAGCGGCTTCGACTGCGTTCGTTCCTGTCGGGCCTGTAAATTGAACCTTGTAGCTCAAGTTTCGAGGCTTCAGAATTAACTGCTGAAAGGTTTGCAGAAAATCCGCTTTAGCATTTGAGTGCATATCCAAGCCATGAGTAATGCCATCTTTTTCGATGTATTCGATCAGTGCTTGCTTCAGCTGGGGATGGTTATGTCCATAGTTAAGCGACCCTGCTCCAGCAAGAAAATCTAAGTAGCGCTCCCCCTTATCTGTTTCCAACCAACATCCCTTCGCTTGGCTGAATACAACGGGAAAGCTATTCGAGTATGAACGTACTTTTGATTCCTGCTTAATAAAAATATCCATGATAAGACCGTTTTTTGATTCCTATTTATTGAGGATTATTTAGGGGGATACGATAAAGATATTCTGTATCGTGCTTCCCTTTGAAATGGGTTTCTTCGTCAAGAAAAGTGTTCACTTCCCCTTGTTGACCATTGGCCGCATCTAACTTTTTAAACAGAGCCCAAGACGCTTTGTTGTCATCAGTGATCGTAGTTTCTATCGCACGAACAGCCGCTAGGCCATCACGCGAAAGTAATTCTTTAACCATGCTATATGCCAAGCCCTTCCCACGATGACGAGGAGAAACAGCAACCTGCCAAATGAACAAAACTTCTGGCTCTGCTGGCTTTCTGTAACCCGAAACAAACCCCGCAACATCACCATCGCGTTCGGCAATTAAACAGGTTTGACTAAAGTGGGAAGACTGAAGGAAATTGCAGTAAGAAGAATTAACATCAAGAGGAGGACAGCTTGCTATTAAGCTATAAATATCGTCTCCGTCAGTAATCTTCGGCTCACGAAAGATCCACGCCTGAGAGCGATCATTTTCTATCTCTGGGTACATAACCCAAGGAGCAGCTGTAATCATGTGTAGATACATATCCTTTGAACTCTAAACAATAATTACAGTTATTATCAGCACAAACATGAGGCATAAATCAAATAAGCTTACATAAAGCTTTCATTAAAGAGATCCAGATCACAAAAACACCGAACATGCACACACTCAATATAATTAGAGCTCAAACTTAATTTCGAGAGATTTAGAAGAGTAATCTATTGGATGTGGTGAATATTCAGGGATATCTACGATTTAGAAGGGGTTTTATGGTGATTAACCTGATTTTTGCGAAAGCTAGGCTCATATCGAAGGCGTGAAGCTGATCATCGACACTATTTATTAATTTGTGCACGAATTAATTTAATTGAACATTCAATATACCCTAGAAAATATCAAAGCTATATCAACCGACTCCACCCTAGTTTACCAACTAAAACCAAGACAATAAAGCCATGATAAATAAGCAATTAATAGACCGTTAGCACCTGCAAACAACTTATAGCGATTGGTTTAAAAACCAACATACAGAACGATATTCATTGATAATCGTCGCATTATTGCTTAGAGTACTAACTGTTTACAAATGGACATCACCTGAAAAAGGACAAAAAACATGGCTCCCATACTTGAAGTTAAGGGACTGTACAAAGTGTTTGGAGATGACACTGACCGCGCATTTACAATGATTAACGAAGGTGCCGACAAAGATAACGTTTTTGAGAAAACAGGCTTAACTATCGGTGTTAACGACGTTTCCCTCAGTATTCAAGAAGGCGAGATTTTTGTCATCATGGGTCTTTCAGGTTCAGGTAAGTCAACTTTAGTAAGACTACTCAACCGACTAATCGAGCCTACCCGAGGCAACGTTCTTCTCAAGGGTAAAGACATTGCCCACATTTCTGAAAACGAGCTTCGCCAAGTTCGCCGCAACAACATTTCAATGGTTTTTCAAAACTTCGCACTCATGCCACATATGACCGTGATAGAAAACGCCGCGTTTGGCCTTGAGCTTGCTGGTGTAGAACCAGGTAAACGCCGCGAAAGCGCGTTAGGAGCCTTAACCCGAGTTGGCCTTGATGCGTATTGCGAGTCTTACCCAGATGAACTATCTGGTGGTATGAAGCAACGTGTTGGCTTAGCCAGAGCATTAGCATGCGACCCAGATATCTTGTTAATGGATGAAGCATTTTCAGCCCTCGATCCTCTTATCAGAACTGAAATGCAAGACGAGCTAATTCGTCTACAAAACGATGATAAGCGCACCATTGTTTTCATTTCACACGATTTAGATGAAGCCATGAGAATTGGTGATCGAATTGCCATCATGCAAAATGGTGAAGTGGTACAAGTTGGTACACCTGATGAGATTCTTAACAGCCCAGCGAATGATTATGTGGAAGCATTCTTCCGCGGAGTTAACGTTGCAAATGTGCTGACAGCGAAAGATATCGCTCGTAAAAAGCCAGCAGCTGTATTCAAGAAATCAGAACATGACGGGCCAGCATCAGCACTTCAGATACTGATGGACAACGACCGTGAATACGGAATCGTTGTTGATAAAACCAGTCACTTTTCAGGCATTGTTTCCGTCGACTCACTACGTCAGGCGCACAAACAGAATCAATCTCTGATCAGCGCTCAATTAACCGACGGCATAACCCTTAAGCCTAATCAACCTATAAACGATATTTTAGGACAAGTGGCTAGCGTGCCTTATTCCGTTCCAGTCGTGGACGAAGATGGCAACTACTTTGGCGTGATTACAAAATCACGACTTCTTCAGACGCTGGACAAGGGGTAAGAAATGTCATCTGAACAAACCAACAATGACCCTTGGGGTCAAACTACTACTCAAGAAAGTGATCCATGGGGTCAATCTAGCGAGTCTTCAGCGGCGAACGACTGGCTTACCAGTGAAGTCGTAGAAACAAAGTCTTTTGATCCTTTAAATCCATTTGAAGAAGTCATACTACCTGTCGATACATGGGTTGAATCAGGTTTAAATTGGCTAGTTGAACACGGACGCCCTCTGTTTCAAGCGATACGTGTGCCAATCGACTTTATCTTGAGTTCGTTTGAAACAGCTCTTGTCTCTACACCCGCACCTTTCATGCTGGTGATTCTGTTTCTACTTGCTTGGCAGTTTTCAAATATAAGACTTGGATTGGCAACGGCTGTATCACTGACCTTCATCGGTCTTATTGGTGCTTGGTCACAAGCTATGGTCACTCTTTCACTGGTCATGACCTCGGTATTCT
>NZ_JAKJSW010000159.1:0-10215 GCF_050337375.1 Vibrio makurazakiensis
AGATAAACAAACTGAACAAACAATCATGAATTTGTTTAAAGAGCATTTCGCTAACAAAACAGTCATTTTCATTACGCACCGTTTAGTCGAACTAGATACTATGGATGCAATTTGTTTGATCGAGCAAGGTGAGATTGTAGAGTACGGAAGTCACTCTGAATTGACGGCTCAAAAAGGTCGTTACTATCAGTTGAATCAATCTTTATAGCTAATATAGAAACACGAACGTCCCGATCTTCAATGAAAGTATGAAGTAATAAAAACGCCGCTAACTTAGCGGCGTTTTTTGTCGAATAGAACGTTGAATCGGCTGTTCAACTAAGCGTTTGCTTCTTCAAACTCTTTCATGAAGTTAACAAGTGCCKGAACGCCTTCTAAAGGCATCGCGTTATAGATAGAAGCACGCATGCCACCTACAGCCCTGTGGCCTTTTAACGATTTAAGACCGGCTTTATCTGCCAGATCTAAAAAGGTGGCATCTAGCTCAGGCTTCGCTAATTGGAAGGGTACGTTCATACGAGAACGGTTATTACTGTGAACTTCATTCTTATAGAAGTCAGACTGATCAATATAGTTATACAGTAGCTGAGCTTTCTCAGCGTTAATACGTTCAACTGCTTCTACTCCACCCTGCTCTTTTAGCCACTTGAACACCATACCTGATAGATACCATGCAAAAGTTGGTGGCGTGTTAAACATCGATTCCTTCTCAGCCAACACTTTGTAGTTCAATACACTTGGTAAAACTTCGTTAGCAAGCTCTAAGAGATCATCACGAACAATAGCAATACAAATACCAGCAGGTCCTATATTCTTCTGGGCACCTGCGTAGATCACGCCGTACTGAGAAACATCAATCTTTTGAGAAAGAATGTTAGAAGACATATCGGCAACAATCGGCTTATCAGTTTTAGGCAGCTCATTGATTTCGATGCCATCGATTGTTTCGTTCGGACAGAAATGTACATAAGCTGAATCAGCATCCACTTTCCATTCAGAAACAGGCAATACAGCAAGCTTGCCATCAATCGTCGTTTTCGCTTCAAAAGCGTCGATTTCACAATATTTCTTAGCTTCTGCAACCGCGCTTTCAGCCCAGTAACCAGCATTAATGTAAGTCGCTTTAGTAGCCTCGCCTAGTAGGTTCAGGGGAACAGCTGCAAATTGAGCGCGAGCACCACCCTGACAGAACAGTACTTTGTAGTTACTAGGTATATTCAGTAGGTCACGTAGGTCTTGTTCAGCTTCTTCTGCAACTTTCAAAAACTCTTTACTACGGTGACTAATTTCCATAACCGACGTACCTAACCCATTCCAATCAATAAGATCGGCTTGGGCTTGCTTCATCACTGGTTTTGGTAATGCAGCGGGGCCTGCACTGAAGTTAAATACGTTATCTAAGGTCGGTTCCATTGGGGACATTGCTCCTGCTTATTTTGTTAACTAAGCAAGTAATAGCATGTTTTACGTCACATAAAAAGCAACAAAAGAGGTCTTGAGACCTCTTTTGTTGTGTATCGAATAAAATAACCATTAATGCTCATTTAGCCGCATAAGATTAGTTACTTTTGAAACAGGTATTACTGCATCAAGATAGGCATCATTAAAGCAAGTAACGGCACTTGTTGTCCATTTTCAAACACTAAGTTTCCTTTTTCTAACTGCGCCTTAATTTCATAACCCTTGTCGGTTCGATTGATCATTTCCATAACGATCAGCTCATCAACACCTTCTTTAATAAATGGGTACTCTTCAACCAATTCATGAGAGAAGTAAGTATCTAAATTACCTTGTAACGCTGGAAGAATCATTGCTGGGTCTTGGCTTACGTTATCGGTACCTTCCGGCACACTAACCAACCACTGTGATTCAAATTCACCTTTACCCAAGTTTAATGACATCTTATTCATCGATAAATCGAAGCCTTTCGCGAACAATGTGTCAATGTAAGGAATAATTTCCTTAATGTCTTGCTCATTCATAACTGGTGTATCTTGGTAAATAGAAAACACTTTTTCAAATGATGCGCTGTCTAGATTTGCCAGTTCAAAATCCACATTCAGGTCATTGACTTCCCCGTCGCTAGATTTCAGTGAAGCAATCTCAAGCTTCATATTGTTGCTTAGGCGTTTCGTTGTTTCATCAAGATCAGATACAAACTTGTAAGTCGAACCTTCAATGGAAAAATAAGGTGCCGCTGCTGCGTCTGTGACAAGAAACGAGTCAATCGAAAAGGCTTGGTTTCCTAACCAGTAGCCATTGGCTTGTTTGCCTTCTCCGCTACCGGTTAGATTCGTAAAAGAAACTTCTTCGCCAGAATCAAAGTCAATTTGAATCGAAGGAATAGACAGCTCATAATCGATTTGCCCTAGAACCGTTGCATGGCCTTTAAGGTACGACTTGGTTACTGAAATCGCGACACCTTCTTCGTTTAGGCTTTGGYGKCTTAATGGGCTCAACTCAAAGTTGAAATCGCTATTACCGTTTAACTGAGTTTTAGTCGTTAGCGTTAGTGGTAATGCCTCAAAGTTTTCCAGAGTCGATATAGCATTGAGGCTAATAAGCCCGTGGCCAACGTCACTGTTTACAATAAATTCAGTTGGTAAGCCGTCGATCTCTAACTGTTCTTTTAAAGTTTCATCCATAACAGTGAAACGTGTTTTGACGCTTGATGATAGATAACCACGGTCAAATTCAACCAGTTCCGCTTTCACTTTTGAATTCGAAAGGTTTGATATGCCGTCTGTGACAACGTTCTGACCAATTTGACCAACCGCTAACGGCCAACATAATGCGAGAGAAATAGCTCCGCCGATAGCACCGATTTTTCTAAGTTGTTCCATGAGATTCTTCTAACCGTAAATAGTCTTTCAGCTAGTCTAACGTATCCAGTTGAAACTGGAAACATTGAGATAAATCAGCCTATTGCTTGATATCTTAATTCTCAGGTCTTTTTTGTACTCAGCTCTCAACCCAAAAATAGAATTATTGATAGATTGTTTAGGCAATCTTTCTCAAGAGTAAATCAAGTGAACCGCTACGCAATTATTTGTTTAGACAACAATCCAGTAAGCACCGAACAGATCCGTTCTGAACTAGCGCCTTTCAGTAAACATTTTGATATTCACGCTGTTGATAATATTGATGAAGCTCACCAAGCTTTGGAATTTATGCAGCAACACAAACAAAACGTCGCTTTAGTGATCAGTCACCACCATTCTCAATTCAACGGCGTCCAATTTTTAGTCGATCTAGAACAACTTCCTCAATCAAAACAAGCTCGAACTATATTGGTCAGCCACTCGTCTGACATTCAGGCGATTCTAAAAGCCGTCAATGAAGGGAGGTTAGATCAGTGCCTCACTAAACCACTTCAAGACAAAGTGCTTTTCAAATCAGTTCTGAAGGAGCTCACTACTTTTATCATCGAGAATGAGTCCGATGAATTGCTCAAATATAGCCAAGTGCTCGATCATCATCGATTACTCAAAGCTCACATCGATTTTCAAATGCGCAACTATCAGGCAGGTTTCATTCATGACTTCCACGACATGTCTGACCTAAATTTGGCTGAGAGTGTTATTGCAGCTTTGCTAGAATTCTTTTCTCATAGCGATGACTCAAAAGCGCTAAGAACCTACTCCGCTGAGCATTTATTAACTAAAGAAGGGGAAGCCAACCGATTCTTATGGTTAATAACCCAAGGCCAAGTCGCACTCTACAAAAAAGATAAATATGGACAACAAAGAGAAGTGGTAAGACACACGAAAGGAAACCTGGTTGGGGGAATGTCATTTGTCACAGGGGAGGATTCATTCTCGACAGCCATTACTCTCACCGACACCAAAGTTATAAAACTTGACCGAGATATTTTTGCTCAAGTAATGCAGTCGAATAGCCGCCTTCTACCATTATTTACCAACCTCCTACTTAGACACTTTAACCGCCGCTTGCAAAGAAGCATAACGACAAAACTGACCCTCCAGAAGACACTGGAATCACTCGAGTCTGCACATCAACAACTCATCGAAAAAGAAAAAATGGCCATGCTTGGTCAACTAATTGCTGGGGTTGCCCATGAACTTAACAACCCTATAGCGGCGATTTTGCGCAGCGTAGAAACTCTGTCATCAAGTCTAGAAAATATCTTACAGCAAAGTACTCCAGAGAGTTGTGCATTGCACGACGCAGTCAACAGCATCGGTACGCAAGGGCTCGATATAATACGAAACGCCAAACAATCTCAGCCACTTTCTACTGCAACAGAAAGACAACTCGTCAGTAACTTGCTTCCTACAGTAGAAAATCGGCAAATAGCTAAAAAGTTGGTTCGCCTTAAGTTAAACGAAAACCAAGATTACATTCGCTCTCTACTTGATAACGAGTCCCCTCTTCAAGAGCTTGAAGCACTCGAACGTTACCACCTGACTGGTAACGCTATTCGTTCAATATCCGTTTGCGCTGAGCGTATTGCTGACATGGTAAAAAGCCTAAAAGGTTATGCTCGTGAAGATGATGAAAAGCTACATATTGTAGATATTCATGAAGGCATCGAGGACACATTAGTCATTTTCGAAAATAGGCTTAAGGTCCACAAACTTGAAAGGCACTACCAGGCCGATCTTCCCCATTTATGTTGTCAACCTTTCGCCCTACAACAAGTTTGGACAAATCTGTTATCAAATGCTCTAGACGCCCTACCTACCTGTGGTGAAATCACTGTCACGACCAGAACCGAAAGTCGCCTAGGTAAATCCGGTATTGTTGTAGAGGTTTTAGATAGTGGTCACGGGATCCCTTCAGGCAAAGTTACATCCATATTCACACCAAATTACACAACGAAGAAAGAAGGTAACTTTGGACTCGGAATTGGATTGTCCATATGCAAACAAATAGTTACAGCACACAATGGGGATATCTCAGTTGATTCGCAGGTTAACGCATTCACTAAGATAAAAGTTTGGCTACCACTGATATCAGAAGGAAATTCAAATGAATAAATACTTAATTTTATGTGTCGATGACGAAATTGAAATCCTTGAGAGCGTATTACAAGACCTTGCCCTATTCGAAGAATATTTCATTGTTGAGGGAGCTGAATCTGTCAGTGAAGCAAAGCAAGTCATCTCTGATATGGAAGAAAATCATGTTCCGCTAGCTTTGATTTTATGTGATCACATTATGCCGGAGCAAACAGGGATTGATTTCCTAATTGAGTTAAACCAATCTGAAGCCACTTCAAAGTCACGCAAGGTGCTATTGACAGGTCAAGCAGGGTTAGAAGACACCATTACCGCAGTGAACAATGCCGCGCTCGATTTCTATATAGCAAAACCTTGGGATGGTGAAGGACTTAGGAGCACACTACGATCTCAGCTCACTGAATACATGATCGACAACGACAATCAACTGCTATCCTGGTCGTCATTTTTAGATACAGAAAAAATTTTTGATGCTATGGCCGCAAAACGCAATAGTTTTGGCGAGTAAACCCTATGAACTTCGTACACTCAAGCTAGGCTATGGCACTTAATTTGCTTGTTTTTTGGCTAAACGACAAAGGAATGACATTTTAATTGATTACTTTTCCTGTAGATATATTAAACTGTCGTGAAGTTAACGGTTTGCCCTAAAGAGCTAAAACCAAAGGGATTAACAAAAATTAAGGTTTACTGTAATTATGCGTAAAACACTACTGACCGCAGCAATGCTTTTAGCATCAACTCATGCATTAGCTGAGGATCCAAATCAACCAAGTGTAATGAGCAACTTCAGCTACGATTACTTTGAAGCTCGTATTGGAGCTAGCCCAGTAACTTTCGGTGCTGCGATGAGCAAATCAATACATCCAAATGCTCATGCTATTGCTCGTATTGATTCTGAATTTGAAGGTGACTACGATTCAGCACTCGGTCTAGGCTTCCACTCTCCAATTAACAATTGGGCGGATCTTACTGGCGAAATGCTAATGCGTATCGTTGATAAAGCAGGATCTGGTAGCTCTGCTGATACAGGCGTTGAGATAAACCTTGGTGTTCGCCAATGGCTTGGTCCTCAACTTGAAGTTGGTGGTAAAGGTGCGTACGTTTCTATTGATGATAACGACGATTGGGTTGGCTCTGTATACGCTCGCTTCCACTCAACAGAACTATTCTCTATTGGTGCTGAAGCTCGAATCAATGATATATACGGTGATCAACTAATGTTCACTACTCGCTTTAAGTTCTAAGTGAAGTAAGCAATATTCAGATACTAAAAAACCGAGGAAATCCTCGGTTTTTTATTAGCGGTTCAAATTTGTAAGAGATAATCCTTTACTCACCTACAAGTTATATTTCGATTACTGGCAGCCGTCTAACAACTGTTGTTTACGCGGTTCTTGAAGTAGCTTCCAATGGATACCATCGATCGCACCTGCGAATTTCCAAAGTAGCTTCACGTCAACATCGTTACCATAAGCACTTCTTACTTTGCTAAAGACTGTCGGTGCGCCTAATTGCATGAACGTCGCAACATCATCAACGCCCGCTTTTTTCACCATACGCTCTAACGTTAGCTGCATATTCGGTAAGTCTCTTAAACGACGACTAGCCGAAGACTTTTGAAAGCTACGTTGTTGAATTGAGTTATCAATCGACAAACGAATAATGGCATCTAAATCTGAACTTTGGCTGCAGAACAACTCAGTAATATCGTAATAGTTTACTGTTGCTGTTGTTTGCTTTTTCACATGCTTATATTTTTCACAGTTCAAAAGCGTCAATTTTTTATCTAGTGTGCTACCACCACGAATGAATAAGTGCTCTTCACTTACCAACGCAAACATAGCTTCATTTTGAAACAATCCTATACCGCCGAACATAGAACGTTTCTGATACTCTCCAAATTTACCTACGTAATCGTAAAATGCTTGCTCTATCATATCCATTGACCTTTAATCTTGTTACCCCGATTAGTATGATCACCAGATAGCAGCTTTTTATATGCGAAAAGTTATTAATAATTAGTTAACTGTAATATTTGTTTTAGTCGTTAACCTTGAATTAATCATACTTCACTATGAAAATTAAGTCTGGACTAAGTTCACATTGATTGGTCAAAAATCAAACTTTTGTATGATAAGCATCACATTGCATCATTACGGTCGCTATTTATTTGACGCTCAATAATCAAATATACCCATATTTATAATGAGTTATTTTTCATCGCATTATATTGCCAGTACGCAAACCTGATTGTAGACTGAGTGCATAGTCAGCCACACAGTACCTATATGAACCATTTATCCTTCTTTTGGTTACCTCATAATAAAGACCTTTTACTCAAAGGGTTAGCAAGTGAGTTTTCACAACTTGTTGAACATTCAATCTCCACAGGGAAAATATCCCTACCCCCGATCCCAGATGTCGTTTTAAAGATTCAGCAACTATGTACTCTTGATACGACAGGTATTACGGAAGTGGCCGATTGTTTATTAGAAGATCCTGGCCTAACAGCAATCGTAATTCGAGTGGCCAATTCAGTCGTATTTAATCGCCGAAATATTACCTGTACCGATTTGGTTACCGCCGTATCTCGGCTTGGGATTCTTCGCGTTAGAGATATAGTTACAGCTCAAGCTATAGAGCAGTTAAAGCACTCTGTTAATCTAAATAAAGAATGTAATAGCCTATTAGTACAAAGTGCATCTATTTCACGAGAGCTTGGCGCAACAATGGTTTTGGTTACAAATCACTTTAAGTCGCTCCAACCAAAGCAATATAAGTACCTTGAGCATGAGAAAGCATTACTTGTTGGCTTGCTTGCCGACATCGGGTTGTTTTGTTTAGTTAGTGAGTATCATTTATATCAAGAGAAAGGTAACTACCTAGACCATGATATCGCTTTGCAGATATTCCAATCCCAATGTTCTCAGACAAGCAAGCTTGTACTTAAGCATTGGGGGTTTGATTCAGACTTTATTGAGGTGTGCTCAAATAGTGTAGACAGGACAAATACTGTAGAAGTAAGTTACTTAGACATTGCTCGTATCGCCAATCACTTACTGTTGTTTCGTAGTCAAGACGATGCGATAGAAGACCATGAGGTTGAATTTAATGAGACCGGTGCAGAAGTACTTTATCAACTAAGTAACCTCAACGAGCATGAGTTTTCGTCGCAAATTAACGATGTGATTAACTCTAGCGGCCTATAGTTTTTCCTAAAGAGATTCACGAATAACCTAGTGAAGCTTCATACCACTTACTTTTTCTCACAATTGATTAGTTATCGATTGTTTCGTAGAGTGCCATGACACACTTTATTGGCACTCTACAAACCTCCACCTTCAAATGAATAAAAATAAACGCTAACTTCGCTTTCTTTCACCAACAACCTTTGATTAATTGCACAATCCCTAACCGTAATCCATTGAATATACGTAATATCCTGTGATCGAACACTCATAACTATAGCTCTACGCTTTTATTTTAGATACTCTATAAAAATCCCATTATAGGAAACTAGGATTCTATCATTGAGTTGCACAAATAGTTGTCGCGACTTTTATTAAATAGATAACTGGTCAGTATGATATGTCCCCCTTGCGATTTGATACCTAGGGGAGACGAACCAATATTTCATGGATTGAAGAGTTTTAGTTATGTTTTCAGGAATGATCTTTATATTTGCTCCTCTAATTGTGGGGTACCTATTTTCAATATCGAGTTCTGGTCTTCTTGATCAAATAAACAAATCAACATCGCGCCTTATTTACGTGATTCTTGCACTTATGGGGTTAAGCTTAGCGGCTCTGGATAATCTAGGCAGTAACTTACAGACCATCTTGCTTTACACCATCACCTTTTTTGCATGCTTAAGTGTATGTAACCTGCTAGCTCTGCCATTCATCGACAAGATTATTCCTCTTAAAACCGAAGGCAGTCAAAAGAAATTGCCCCTTTCTTCGATGGCAATGGAATCAGCAAAGCTAATTTTAGTCGTTGGTTCTGGGTTAATTCTAGGTTTAGTACTTTCAATTGACCTAAGTTGGGTGGACACAGCTAGCGAGTGGATTCTTTTCTTATTGCTCTTCTTCATTGGCATACAGCTTAGAAACAGTGGCTTAACACTACGCCAAATCTTACTAAATAAGCATGGTATGGTGATCGCAGCTACAGTTATTGTCACCTCCATGATTGGTGGCGTTTTTGCCTCTCTAATTCTAGACATCCCTCTTTATAATGCTCTCGCTATGGCTTCTGGATTCGGGTGGTATTCATTAGCAGGGATTTTGATGGGTGACGCATTTGGCCCAGTGTATGGTGGCGCCTCTTTCATGTTGGAACTACTGAGGGARTTAGTGGCTTTAGTACTGATCCCACTTTTCATTCGTACCAAGCCATGTACATCTATCGGCTATGCAGGTGCAACGGCTATGGACTTTACTTTGCCCGTAATTCAAACAACGGGAGGAGTGCGATGTGTGCCAATTGCGATTGTTAGTGGGTTTATTTTGAGCTTACTCGTACCTGTTTTAATGCTTTTCTTTGTATCTCTTGCTAACTAGATCGCAGGAATACACATCCACTTCGATTAGAATGCCTTGCTGAATACAATTACCGCTACAAAATCAGACTAACTGTTATTGCTCAACAAATATAAGTCGCGGTAATCTTTCGAATAGTAAAAATACCTAACAAGAATAACCCTAAAAGGAACCGTTATGAAACGCCTATGTGTCGCTTTACTGCTAGCTTCAACGTCAACCGTATCTCTAGCTGCTGACAATCAGTGTTTATCGGGTAAATATGATATGTATATCGATGCTTCATTAAATTGGTATGCAGACTTGGCTGAACTGACCTCATCTCAATACCCAGACTTAACTGAAGTAAGTGGATGGTTCCTTGAAGGCCGTAAGCACCACTTTGAATTAAACCGTGCTGCTGTGCATTACTACCTAGACAATGACGCTAGCAAAGTCGCAACAGAGCAACCTATCGAAGCATGGCTACAACTGGAACAAAAAGACGTTAAGCAACTATCCACCCGCGACGATGAGTTAGGCAAAATTGCGAAAACAACGTTTGATGACCGCCAGTCAACACCTCATGAAAAAAACTATGAGCTTCGCTCTGCATTTGCTGAATTGCTAAGTCACCCAAAACAAATTGACACAGCACTACAACGCTACAATAAAGCAATCAAAGATTTAGAAGCGACTCAGTGTAAATA